>NZ_CDROCK010000095.1:0-7982 GCF_977020205.1 Pseudomonas sp. AIG
TCACCTGGCACCAGCTGGGCAACGGTGAAGTGTTCGCCGGCAGTTGGGCCGACAGCTTCTTTGGCGCACGTGCGCCGCTGCAAATTCCCACGGAGCTGTTCGACGGCTACCAGGGCAACCAGAGCGCAATGGTCGCTGCCCTTCCCGGCGTGCGACCAGGTGCAACAATCAATAACGGCGAGCGCATCACCACGGTGACGCTGACCAACGACCAGATGGCTATCCGATGGAAGACGCAATCCGCCGCGCTGTAGAGCGCCAATTCCCCGAACTCACCGGTGGTTACCACCTGCCGCGTTTTGCCCGGGTTACCGCCGTGGCCGACGCACCGGCAGAC
Organism: Pseudomonas sp. AIG; assembly: GCF_977020205.1. Classification (NCBI taxonomy): domain Bacteria; kingdom Pseudomonadati; phylum Pseudomonadota; class Gammaproteobacteria; order Pseudomonadales; family Pseudomonadaceae; genus Pseudomonas; species Pseudomonas sp. AIG. The sequence goes on from NZ_CDROCK010000095.1 coordinate 338, forward strand.
GCCGGACTGTGCGACGACTTCCGTCCGCGCTACGCCGTGGACATTGTCGTACTCGGTCCGGATGACGAACCAGATCCGGCCATGCCGCCGCTCACTGGCGTTCCTTTACCGCTTCCCACCGGTGGCGAGGAAATGGGCATTTATGCGTTTCCGGAGGAGGGCACGCGGGTGGTGGTGTGCTTCGCCTACGGCCTGCCGAACAAGCCCTACATTCAATCGATCTTGCCGCACGGCCTGAGCATGCCGAAGGTGCCGAAAGGTGATCAGGTGTGGCAGCACAGCGAGGCCGCCCAGCAGCGCGTCGACGCCGACGGCAATTGGCTGCGCCAGACCGATGGCAAGATCCGAGATCAGGCGATCGAGCGCGAAGTGGAAGCCCTGGACAACCGCGAGCAGTTTCAGAGCCATACGCAGGCGGTGGACGACCATTCAAGCGAGACGGTGGGTGGTGTGAAAACGATCGAGGCGCTGGGTGCGCTTAAGCTGATGTCGGGTGGATCCGCAAGCCTGGCGACCGTGGACGATCTGCATCAAGCCACAGGCAGGGATCTGAATTTATTAGTGAGCCGGAAATACAACGCCACGGTGGGCGGAGATGTGAAGGAGCAGATTAGCGGTATACGCACGACCATTTCGGCTATTAGCCAGAGAATGGTAGCGCCCAAGACTTGGTTGGGCTCAGAAGGAGTTAACGTGCTGCAGGTTATGTGTGATTTGCTAGATCTAGTTCAACAGATGAACACACAGCTCGCTGATCATACACACGGGATGACACCTGTACCCGCTAATGCACAGGTGTTTATCTCCGGTGCATTGCGTGCCCAATCCTCTTTACAGCAACTTAAAAAAATAAGTTTGTAGAAAACTAAATTCCCTCCACCTCTGAAATGATATTCCAAAAGATTCGCTCTCTTTCTGCTCGTTTAGATTTGTCAGAGGTGGAGCGTGAAGAAACGTCAGCATAAGAAGCTATTTCAACATCTTCAGCTGTGAAGTCATTTTCTTTAGCTTTCAATACGAGGGTGGTAAGGCGACTCTTAACGTTCTCAACATCCGTAAAGTAGGGGCGTCCAGTCTTGTTGAAGTATTCAAAGCAAACCCCGAACAAAGAGTGAAATACACCCTTTGACTTGAAAAGAGCTAAGTTTTCCTTGTCTAATATCGTTTTTATTAGACTTATGCTGGTGTTAAACGAATCCTCGCAGTCTGCTTCCATTGGGAACTCTTCTTCGAACTCCATGTATGCAAGCTCTAACATGTCTTTCTTATTCGTAATACCGTACACCTGCCGAAGTAATAGCTCGCTGGCATATTCTATATCTAGCATGCGGCGCACATCTCTCGGCGTGAACAGGCCGATACTTTGAAAGTATGGGTTGTCTGCAAGTCGTTCGGCGAGTTGTTTGAATTGGCCTATATAGCGCGCGTTGCGCAGCTCTTGGTCGTTTAGTACTACGTTGTTTGTATTCAGTCTAGTGAAGATATTGCGAATTTCATCGTCATTTGTTTTTCTTAGAAATCGAACAACTATTTTATAATCCCATAACAATTCTTTCACCTCAGGCTTCAGGTCTCGAAAATATTCGCCATTCCAATCGGTGTTTACAGGAAGTGAGAACTGATTATCGATGAACATTAAAATAGACGTAATCCGTTGCTGTCCATCAACTACAATGTGCCGCTGGGAGCCGGTATCCGAGTCTGTCTGTACTTGCATGTACACTTCGGGGAACGGAAGGTTGCCGAGGATAGTATCCATTAGCAGTGAGCGTTCCTTCTCCATCCAAACCGCTCTTCGTTGAAATTTTGGGCTTATCTGAAGGCTTTCGTCGCTTCTGAGTCGGTTGAACCATGATACAGTTTGCAGGCTTACTTCGTATTCCATAAAAACCTCTATCTAGCTGCAGCTCTTATGCCGCGCACATAGTAATCAATTGTTTCGTCCATATTGCGAAAATACATCATATTGACAGTTTTGAATTGTACGGCGCTTGTCGAATAGTTGTTCGTTCGCTTCTCATGTTGTTGTCTAATGCTAGCCTGAAGTGAAGGCACCCATTTAGGGGTTACAAAGCCGCAATAAACATTTTCGCCGTTGCGCTTCAAGCCATCGCGACCATCTTGGCTTAAAGAGTAGTAGCGATCTCGATGATGCTTTCTGAGTGCATCCCAAGTATGTAAGAAGCTTTCGGCGCATATTATTGCAATATCTATGTCCGATTTATCGTGGAACTCTCTAAGATTTTTCTTGGGTGCGAGGCTAAACTTCCAGTTGGCGGACCCAACTACAGCTATAAGATAGGCGTTAGGATGATCATTTCGAACCAGCTGTTTGTAATTTTCATATTCATCTTCGGAAGCTAACGCATGAATAGTCTTTTTCATGATTAGGCTCTCGGCTATTTCAACCGGACTTTTTGATCTAAGAAAGTCTACAAAATTTTTTACGTCCATTAAACGCCCAATCCTTTTGCGCCTGAGCTAGATGACACCGCCCTGAATCTATCTTTGCTTTGATACCACATTCTTCCAAACGACGCGACAACGGGGTGCTCGTCAGTCGAACGGTAGCGATGAAATAAAAGCGGTTACCGAGGAGCCGAAGAGGAAAAAAGCCGTTCCCTGCGCGCGTTACGTACAGGAGCGGTTACGTGATTCTCTTCCTAGCGGAAGACAAGTCCGTCGACGCTATGTTCAGTCCTCAGCGGTCCCTCGAGAATCCAGCAACGTATCGATGTTCAGTCATTGTAGCTGCCTTTCCGACCGTTCCTTATGTATTGGAGTAAGCCATGCGGGAGGGCTGCGATGCGCTAAGTAGAGCATGTTATTGGTCCTACCATCGTTAGCAACCGTGTCGATTTTCGACACAGTTGAATCAAACCGTCTTAAGCGGTCCCTCAATGATCAGCAAACCAAGCTGGTCGCTTGCGCAGAGGAAGACAAGTCATCGCGTACTGATGCCATTTCCACCAGTTATCACCATTTCGGTGATAACTGAATCGAATCGCTCCTTATCCGGCCGTGGCCGTTCGTCCTGATGCACCGAAGACATTGGTCTCAAGAACGTTCAGCGTCAAAAAAATCCATTGAAAAAAGCACTTATCCCCCTCCCGCCGACGGGCTTTGCATCCCTTTTTTGTGCAAAAGCCAGAGCGGTGAAAACACCTGCTCTGCCTAGGCCTGCTGCGGGGACTGTTGGCGTCGTAGCGATTGCACGCAGTGCAAGGTTTTGCAAAAAAGAGCAAAGGCAGTTGCACTGCGTCACGGAGCGCCGACGAGTCGGCCCAGGGAGTGAACGCCCGGCGCGCAAGGGCTACGGCTTGAAAAACCTACCGCACAGGATGTTTTCGTTTTCGGAACTGGTCGCCCCAGCAGGGAATCCGACACCGCCCAGTCCGCTTGCGAAACGGCTGTAAGGCCCAGCCTGCTTGGCTCTCCGGCATTTTCTGGTATTGCACCGCATCACCAAGGATTTACGGGCGACCAGTGCCAATTTGCCTGGTGTGAAAAACGTCGGAAAAGGTGTCGCCTTCCCCTTTTTTCAGACGTGGGCTGGGAAAAAGGTAATTTTGGTAATAGAGGTATTAAAACGGGCTGCAGCCCTTGTGTTGCCTAGCTTTCAGTCATTACCTCAGGAGGTAATTTTAGGTAATAGTAAAGGTAATAATTTCTGAAGTGCCCTATTTTACTGGGTTTGAGGACTATCAGATATTACTTATAGGAAAGGTAATTTTCTAACCTCATACTTACCAAATTATTACCTTTGCGCAATTCTCTGCACGTCCCGGTTTTCAAGGCCTTCAGAGGTCGCATCATGCTGCATTACCAAAATTACCTTTTTCCCATGGGTCAACATGAAACGTCGAAATGGCCTTTGCGACCCCTGTTCTACAACCTCGTGCAAAAACCCATGGGACTGGCATGGGACTGAGATTAAAAATTTCGCTCCTCTGCAGCCCTTATAAACCGGGGGGGTACGCTCAAAAAAACGCAAACGGGTAGTTTCGAATCTCTCCTTCACCGCCACATTCAGTACACAAAACCCCTGATTTCGAAAGAAGTCAGGGGTTTTGTGCATTCTGGCGTCTGGATTTTATAAGTGGCGAGTTGAGATGAGCGTTGAGTGATTACAATCGCCGACTTATTTATCAGCAGAGGTGCGCCACTTCATGATCATTTCCACCACTCACACCATCGAAGGCCGGAAGATCACTGCATATCTGGACATTGTCAGCGCGGAATCGGTGCAGGGCGTCAATGTGATCCGTGACATGTTTGCCGGTATGCGCGATTTTTTCGGCGGGCGTTCGCAAACGCTGGAGCGAGCGTTGAAGGAGGCGCGTATTCAGGCGACCGAAGAGATCAGGGAGCGCGCGCTTGCTTTGCAGGCGGATGCGGTGGTCGGGGTGGGTTTCGAGATCAGCATGCCCGGCGGTAAGGGCGGGATGGTGGTGGTGTTTGCGACGGGGACGGCGGTGAAGTTGCGCTGAGTTTCGGCGAATAGGTTTGTGAGTTCATTCAGAGGTTGAATGAGCTGTTTTTTGTCGGCGATCAGCCCTGCGGGTTGAGGGTCACGGTTCATCGGTGTGTTTAATTTTTGCAGTCCATTCGTCGGGCGTCAGCTGATCTGAATTACAAGTCCAGGAATGACCGGCTAGTCTCAAAAGTCTTGGAGGTCGATATTTTTTCAGGCAAAAGGGTTTGCCGGTGTCGACCGATTGCGAAGGGGCGAAGGTATGACTGATCCGTATATCGAAGACGATGGCGCTGAATTTTCCTTCAACAACTGTGTACGGTGCGGCCAGACCGAGTATCAGGCAGGCTTTGGCGAGGATCCGGTGCAGACCGGCAAGATCAAATCCACGGCACCTAAAGGACCGAAGGCGAAATTCTTGCCCAAGGTCACCACGCGAGCCAGAAAATAGTCATTCTCTGAATAACCCCGTCGTTGAGCGGGGTTTTTTACGCTTGAACGTTCGCGGAAATATCTGACGGACTATGTTTGATGGATGTGGCTGGCTTTCACAAACTTTTCACGTCTGCCGCAGTAGGGTGAAGCCATCCGTTAGAAAGCAAGTCTCCAGCCCGTCTCCCCAGCGGGCTTTTTTTTGCCTGTCATAAAACCTTTTCCAGAATCGCTGTCCAATCGGCGCCGAGTACGCGAAGCCTTTGGTTTTGGCTGGACTTTTGCGCGGCGACGGCATTAAATCCCGGCCCTTTTTGTCTTCCCAATTTCTTGAGGTTTACGTCATGCGTTTAACACTGCCCGCTCTGGTTCTGGGGCTTCTGGTTACTCAAGGTGCAATGGCTGCGGGTGATGGCACCGCTGCGCTGGGCGGTGGTCTGGGTGGCGCACTGGGTAATGTGGTCGGCCAGAAAATGGGCGGCAGCACTGGCGCGGCAATCGGTGCTGGCGTAGCAGGCGCGGCGGGCAGCGCAATGGCGGCGCGCAAGGGTAGCCGGACGAAAGCGGCGATTGGCGGCGGCGTTGGTGCAGCCGGCGGTTCGGTGATCGGCAACAGCCTGGGCGGCAGAACCGGCGCCACGATTGGTGCAGGCCTGGGTGGCGCAGCTGGCGGCGCAGTGGGCAGCAACTTGTCCAAAGGTCACAAGCGTCACTGAGACTGATCGTCGTTGAGAAAAAGCCCGGCTTGATGCCGGGCTTTTTCATGCCTGAACGTTTTCCCCGTTTGCGTCTCCAATCTCACATAGGCCCATGTCTGGGCGGACTGTCCCGCTTCGGGAACTGTGAGGTTCATATGCGATTGTCATTATCTGCACTGTTTTTCGGGTTGCTGGTAGCGCAGGGGGCGATGGCCGCTGGGGATGGCACCGCCGCGGTGGGTGGAGGCTTGGGCGGCGCGCTCGGCAATGTGGTCGGTGGACAACTCGGTGGCAGTACTGGCGCGGCGGTAGGTGCGGGTGTTGGCGGCGCGGCCGGCAGTGCCGTCGGGGCGAATAAACGCAATCGAACTGAAGCGGCCATTGGTGGTGGTCTCGGCGCGGCGGGCGGCTCGGTCGTCGGCAACAGCCTCGGCGGCTCGACCGGTTCGACCATTGGCGCAGGGTTGGGCGGCGCGGCGGGTGGTGCGGTCGGTAATAACCTCGGTGACGATGGAGGATCTCATTCGGGCGGCGGTCATAAACACAAAAACAAACATAAAAACCGCCATCACTGATGGAGGTTCGAACAGAAACCCGGCTTTTTGCCGGGTTTTTTGTATTTGCTCGTCTGACATCGGAACGATTGGCTGTAGGGCTTTTCGAACGTCATACACTCCCTGAAATGACGAGGTTGCCATGACTCCTGAAACCGAAGGCAAGGAAGAAAAAGGTTCGAGTGGACTGCCGTTTATCAATGATCCGGGGAATGAGGATCCGGGGTCGTTGATGGATGATGCGACGGTGCCGCTGAATGATTCGGATGAGGCGGATATGGAGTATGAAGAGGATGAGGATGAGCAGTGATGGGGAGTAGGGTGGATTAAGAGTTTGGAGTTGGTTTTAAGGGCCTGAGTGAACAGGCCCTTTGGGTGGCCGTGTCTAATCGGTTTCTTTTGAGTCAGCCAATACATACAGGTTGCTTATGCCTGACATTTTTTTGATTTTTTTTAGCTCTATATATTCTTTGAGTTCTTTTTTAATGGTTTCTTCATCGCAATATTTTCTATGTTTAGAGGGCCTTTCACGGGCAAAGTTGTATAGGCGCCAAGTATCAAACCCATTGATTTCACCGTTAGGGCCATAGTCAAAATCTACGCTTCCTGTCGATAAGTTGATGCGGCAGCCAATACCATGCAATTCATATTTAACGCCTCGAGTAACTCTCCCGCATCGCTTTATTGCCTTGGTGCGCCAAAGCCTTCGAATGTCTCGAGTGCCAAATTTGCGCTCAAATATCAGCGTGCTTGACTCCACCATGGAGATAAAGTCATTTATCAGGATGTCCAAAGTTTCATTTTGATCGCTCATCTTCTTCTCCGATGCTCCAATCTGTCCAGGCCCACATTGTTTGCTGACTCTATTACATCTTCAATACTGTTTAGAGTTCTGTCGTATTTTATAAGGTCGGTTATGAGTTTGATTGTCACATTTGTTGAGGTTTGCCGTGCGGCTGCTGCGCGATGGTGTCCGTCAAGAATATACAGGTTGCCTTTATGTTCTATGACATCAATGGGATCTACTGGATCGTATCCGTTGCGCATTTTATTTTTATAATCCTCGACTTTCTTGGTTGAGGTCTTTCCCTCTATTGTATGTATTCGCTTCAAAGTTTTTGGATCTATATTGTGAGCAATGTTCGGTAGTTTCGGCTCATCCTCATCAACCTGAGCCCCATCACTTCCACCCGGCACCTCACACCCAGGCTTATTCGGCGGCGGACAATTGGAGTTCAACCCCAACGGATCCACCCACCCCGTCGGATTCGGCACGTACTGGTACTGATTCAACCCACCGGCCAATTTGATCGGATCCGGCGTCAGATACCGCCCCAATCTAGGGTCGTAATACCGATGCCGGTTGTAATGCAGGCCGCTTTCGCCGTCGAAGTACTGCCCTTGAAAACGCAGCGGCTGGTTGAGGTAGTCGTCGCCGGCCAGGGTCAGCGCGGCGACTTTGCCGTAGGCGTCGTATTGCGCGGACC
>NZ_CDROCK010000096.1:0-7709 GCF_977020205.1 Pseudomonas sp. AIG
CCCGAGCCCCAGCGAGCGGGCCGCACGCAGGAGCAAGCCTTTTTGGTTACTTTTTTCTGGGCCGGCACTCCGGGCGTCTGGAAAAAGTGACCCGCCGTCAGGGCGGAACCCTAAGCCGCCGTGACCGCAGCAACGGATATGTACTCAACTAAACCCAACTCACCCAGCCTGACGCGAACTCCTATACATAAACACCAAAGCCACCCCCAAACACACCATCGCCAAAATCCGCGAACCAGACAGCTCAATCGCCGGATTCCCCAACCAGCCAAAATTATCAATCAACATCCCCATCCCCAACTGCCCGACAATCACCGCCACCGTCGCCACAGCCGTCCCCACCACCGGCACCGCCCCGACCATCACCATCATGTACACCACGCCAAACAACGCCCCCGTCAACTGCCACTTCGGCACATCCAACAAGCTCACCGCATGCGCCGGCTCAAAAAACAAAATCAACAACCCCGTCGTCACGGCGCCCACAACAAACGTCAACAAACTACTGCGCAACACCCCAACCGACTCACCCAGACGCCCATTGATCGCCGCCTGCACACTCAACACCGCACCGGCCAACACCACCACCGCCAACAAAATAACCAGACTCATCACTCACCCCCGCGCAATCAAAACCAAAGCCACCACAATCAACCCCAACGCCAGCCAGCGCTCGGCATTGACCTTCTTGCGCGTCGCGCCGAACCAGCCGAAATGGTCGATCAACACACTCTTGCCGACCTGCCCGGACAGAATCGCGATCATGGTCATGGCAATGCCGATATGCGGCGTCGCCAACGTCAGCACCACCACATACATCGGCCCCAGAAACCCGCCGATCAACTGCCAACGCGGCAGATCCGTCAGTGCCGGGCCTTTTTGCGGGCCGGCGAACAACAGCAGTAAAAACAGAATCGCCGAGCCGACCCCGAAGATGCTCAAAGTTGCCCACAGATGCCCGACCTGTACACCCAACGGCCCGAGCAACCCCGCCTCCACCGACAAACCCATGCCCGCCAGAATCACCAGCGGCAGCAACAACAGGCGCAACCCCGACTTCTTCACCGGCGCCGCAACTGCGACCTCATCCAACGTCTGCATAAACAGCATTCCACTCAAGTAAACGATGGCGCGGATTATCGGCTGGCGAAGCTGTGCGATAAATGGGAGCATCCGGACAACACTTTTGCGCAATTCGCACAGCAGGACACATCATGCACGGGCTCAATGAACTCGGATTCAAGGCACTCAGGCTGTTTGTGGCCGTGCTCGATCACGGCAGCTTCTCCGAAGTGGCCCGCCGCGAAGGCGTGGCGCCCTCCTCGATCTCCCGGCAGATCCAGTTGATGGAACAGGCGCTGAATCAGCAATTGCTCTACCGCCACACCCGCGCCGTCACGCCCACCGAGGCCGGGCGCATGCTCGGTCACCACGCGCGGCTGGTGCTGGTGCAACTGGAAGAAGCCGAACAGGCGCTGCAGGAACAGCAAAGCGAACCCACCGGTCTGGTGCGCATCAACGCCCCGGTGGTGTTCGGCCAGCGCCATCTGACGCCGTGGCTGGGCCAGTTGTGTGCGCGCTATCCGAAGCTGCAACTGGATATCCAGCAGACCGACCATTACGTCGACCCGTTGCAGGAAGGCGCCGATCTGCTGTTCCGCATCGGCCCGCTGCACGACTCGAGCATGCAGGCACGGATTCTGGCGCCGCATCGCTTTCAGGTCGCGGCCAGTCCGGCGTATCTCAAGCGCCACGGTACACCGCAATATCCTGACGATCTGGCGCAGCACCAATGCCTCGCCTACAAAGGCGCGACCGGCCAACAACGCTGGTTTTTCCGCCGCGATGGCGAGGACTGGACGCCCTATTCGGTGAAAGGCCCGATCACCGGCAACCACGCCGACACCCTCACCCAAGCCGCTGAACAGGGTTTGGGGCTGGTGATGTTTCCGTCCTGGCTGATTGGTGAGGCGGTGCGTGACGGCACACTGGTGCCGGTGTTGGGGGAGTATCAGGTGTCGAACAGCCTGGAGCCGCAGCAGATTGCGGTGTTGTGGCCGGGGAGCCGCAGGTTGTCGGTGAAGGTGCGGACGGTGATTGATTTCTTTGTCGAATGCTTTGGTGAAGTGCCCTATTGGGATCGTCCCTGAAAACTGAAAATCAAAAGCCCCTCACCCTAGCCCTCTCCCGGAGGGAGAGGGAACTGATTGGGGGATGCTATGGAATTACGCCGACCTGAAACAGCTTTACCGAATCCATAATCGACCCAATCTTTCAGGTCGATGTACAACGCAAAACACCTCGGTCAGTCCCCTCTCCCTCTGGGAGAGGGCTAGGGTGAGGGGCTTTTCAGGCAGTCAGATCCGGAACTGCCCGACCAGTTTGCCAAGCCGCTGCCCCAGCTCCGCCAAACTACGCGACGTCTGCGCACCCAACTGCGTTTCATCGGCCACGCTGTCCACCGCCACCGCGATCTGATGCACACTGCGGTTGATCTCTTCGGCCACCGCCGTCTGCTCTTCCGCCGCACTGGCAATCTGCGCGTTCATCGAGTTGATCGTCGCAATCAACTCCGCCATCGCATCCAGCGAAGCCCCGGCCTGATTGGCCTGCTGCGAAGTGCCGTCACCCGCCTCGCTGGAACGGCGCATGGCTTCAACCGCTTGCTGCGTACCCGCCTGCAAACGATCGATCATCCCCTGAATTTCCTGCGTGCTGATCTGCGTACGGCTGGCCAGCGCCCGCACCTCGTCCGCGACCACGGCAAACCCGCGCCCGGCTTCACCGGCCCGTGCCGCTTCAATCGCCGCGTTCAGCGCCAGCAGGTTGGTCTGTTCGGCGATCGAACGAATCACCCCGAGCACGCCGACAATCGAGGTCACGTCCTGCTGCAGGCTGTCCAGCGACACGCCGCTGCTGCGGATGTCATCGACCAGCGCATGAATCTGTTTGATGCTGCCGGCTACCACGCGCTTGGCGCTCTGGCCTTCTTCGTCGGTCTGCTGGGCGGCGACGGCGGCGTTCTGTGCGCTTTTGGCGACTTCCTGCGCGGCGGCGGACATCTCGTTGATCGCCGTGGCGACCTGATCGGTCTCGTGACGCTGACGTTCCATCGCCTGATCGGAACGCTGGGCCTGATCCGACACTTGCGTGACCAGCCCGGTGAGTTGCGTGGTCATTTCGGTGATCTGCCGCACCAGGCCATGGATCTTGTCGACGAAACGGTTGAACGACCCGGCCAGTTCGCCGAGTTCGTCCTGGCTGGTGATGTTCAAACGGCGGGTCAGATCGCCCTCGCCCGCCGCGATGTCATCGAGGTTGGCCTTCATCAAATTCAGCGGACGCAAAATGGTATTGGCCAGCAGCATCCCCGCTGCCGCGATCACCAACAGCACCACCACCGCCACGCCGACGATGCTCAGCACCACGCCTTGCATGCGTTCCTGCACCTGCGCTTCGACCAGCGCCACTTGCGCTTCGATGCCGTCGAGGTTGACCGACGTACCAACGGCCATGTCCCACTTCGCCAGGTATTCGGTGTAACCGAGTTTCGGCACCAGCACCTGTGCGTTGCCCGGCAGCGGCGAGCTGTATTGCAGATAGTGCGTGCCGTCCTTCGCCACACTCACCAGGCCACGGTTGACGTAAACGCCGTTCGGATCGCGGTTGTCCTTGAAGCTTTTGCCCACGCCTTCGGGGTCGTTGGCCTTGAACAGGCGCACGGTCTCGGAGTCGTAGCCGAAGAAGTAGCCATCCTTGCCGTAGCGAATGCCCGACAGCAGTTTGATCGCCTGCGCCCGCGCATCAACGTCACCGGCAGCGGCGGCGTCGTACAACGGTTTGATCGTGGTCATGGCCACGGCGACATAACTTTGCAGGGTCGCTTTGGCATCGCCGAGCAGGCGTTCGCGGGTCTGTTCGACCTCTTTGTGCGCCTGTTCCTGGAGGATGAACAGCGTGGTCAGGCTGATGACCAGCGCAAAGAGCAACACCGGAAGAACGGCGAGGGACAGGACTTTAGCCTTGAGGCTCAGGCGCATTGTGGGAGCTCACTCTTTTGGTTTTATTGGCGTGGTTAAAGGCTTTAACGGCACGCCATCACAAAAGTTGAGCTTCGGTATGAGGATCGTTCCCACGCTCTGCGTGGGAATGCAGCCCCGGACGCTCCGCGTCCAACAACGTGACGCAGAGCGTCACAAGAGGCATTCCCACGCAGAGCGTGGGAACGATCACCGGCGGGGTTCAGAGAACCATCGCGGCCACCCAGCCGAACGCCAGCAGCGGCAGGTTGTAGTGCAGGAAGGTCGGCACCACGGTGTCCCAGATGTGGTGATGCTGGCCATCAATGTTAAGACCCGAGGTCGGGCCCAGCGTCGAATCCGAGGCCGGCGAACCGGCATCACCCAAGGCACCGGCGGTGCCGACGATGCAGACGATCGCGATCGGGCTGAAGCCCAGTTGCACGCATAGCGGCACGAAAATCGCCGCCAGAATCGGCACCGTGGAAAACGACGAACCGATGCCCATGGTCACCAGCAACCCGACCAGCAGCATCAACAACGCGCCGATGCCCTTGCTGTGATTGATCCACGACGCCGACGACTCGACCAGCGTCTGCACCTCTCCAGTGGCCTTCATCACTTCGGCAAACCCGGACGCGGCGATCATGATGAAGCCGATCATCGCCATCATTTTCATGCCTTCGGTGAACAGGTCATCAGTGTCGCGCCACTTGACGATGCCCGACACCGAGAAGATCAGAAAGCCAACCAGCGCCCCGATAATCATCGAGTCCAGCAGCAGTTGCACGATGAACGCAGCGGCAATCGCCACACCGGCAATCATCAGGCTCAGCGGGTTGTACTGCACCGCCACTTGCTCGACCTGCTCGATCTTCGCCAGGTCGTACACGCGCCGTTTGCGATAAGTGATGAACGCCATCGCCAGGCCGAAGACCATGCCCATCGCGGGAATGCCCATGGCGTGGGTGACATTGATACCGCTGATGTCGACGCCGCTGCGCGCAACATTTGCCAACAGAATTTCATTGAGGAAAATGTTACCGAAGCCTACCGGGAGGAACATGTACGGTGTGATCAGACCGAACGTCATCACGCAGGCGATCAGGCGGCGGTCGAGTTGCAGCTTGGTCAGTACATATAAAAGCGGCGGCACCAGCAACGGAATGAACGCAATGTGGATCGGCAGAATATTCTGCGAAGCGATCGCCACGACCCACAGCAAGCCGATCAGCAGCCATTTGACGCTGCCACCACCGGTCGCATGTTGACGGTCGACCATGGCCAACGCCTTGTCGGCCAAGGCGTGGGCTAGGCCAGACTTGGCAATCGCCACGGCGAACGCGCCGAGCAACGCGTAGGACAACGCCACCGTCGCCCCGCCGCCCAGGCCGCTGTTGAACGCCTTGAGCGTGGCATCGATGCCCAGGCCACCGGTCAGACCGCCGACCAGCGCGCCGACGATCAAAGCGATCACCACGTGCACGCGGGACAGGCTGAGGATCAGCATGACGCCGACTGCCGCTATGACTGCATTCATTTCACTTCCTCGAAAAACACTGCGGTGGAAAACCGACCGCCAGACAGAATGAGTCCGCCAACGGTTCACCGGCGGATTTGCAAAGAGGGTCTTATTAGAAGGGCGCGCACTGTGCCGCAGCGAACTCCCCTTGTCAAAGCCAACGCCGCCTCCAGTGATTGATCGTTCCCACGCTCTGCGTGGGAATGCCTCAATGGACGCTCTGCGTCCGCTTTGGGACGCGGAGCGTCCGGGGCTGCATTCCCACGCAGAGCGTGGGAACGATCACGTACAAAGCATGACAGTGCGGCAATTAGTCATATTGTGTTTCAGGGATAAAGAAAGCCGAAACGCGGCCGTTACAGTGCAAAGTCTCAGATATTTATCGAATAAGGACGTCTCCATGTCGCTCAGACAACTTTCCATCCAATGGAAAATCACCCTGCTCGCCGGCCTCTGCCTGGCCGGTATCGTGACCCTGTTGGTGGGTCTTTCGCTGTATCGCATGGAGCACAGTTCCGAACTGGTGAAGGCTTCCAGCATGGAGATGCTCACCGAGTCGGCGCAGGCGCGCATCGAGTCGCAAGGTGAAGTGCAGGCCGCCGGTATCCGCCAGCAGTTCATGGACGCCTATCAGTACGGCCACGGCTTTTCGCGGCAGGTGCTGTTCCTGCGCGAACAGGCCGAGAAGCGTTTTCTCGATGCCTTCGACCTGCGCGAAGACATGACCCGTCAGGTCAAATCCGCGCTGCAAGCCAACCCGGATCTGCTCGGCCTGTCGCTGGTGTTCGAAGCCAACGCGCTGGATGGCAAAGACGAACTGTTCGCCGGTCAGGCTGAACTCGGCAGCAATGACAAGGGCCGTTTCGCCCTGTACTGGTCGCAACCGACCCCGGGTAAAGTCACCTCGATGGCGCTGCCGGAAAGCGACATGGCCGACACCAGCACCGGCCCTAGCGGTCAGGCGGCCAATGCCTGGTTCACCTGCCCGCGCGCCACACTCAAGCCGTGCGTGATCGAACCTTACTTCTATGTGATCGACGGCCAGAACGTGCTGATGACCAGCATCGTCTTCCCGCTGATGGTCAACGGCAAAGTCATCGCCTCGCTGTCGGTCGACATCAACCTCAACAGCCTGCAAGCGATCAGTCAGGGCGCCAGCAAAAAGCTCTATGACGGTCAGACCGCCGTGAGCATCATCAGCCCCGCCGGCCTGCTCGCCGGTTACAGCCCGGATGCCGGCAAACTCAGCCAGCGTCTGGACGCGGTGGACAAAATCAGCGGCGCTGAACTGTTGAGCAAACTCGCCTCCAGCAGCAGCGTCAGCAGCCTGCACAGCAACGGCCAGTTGAAAGTGCTGTCGCCGTTCCAGCCAATTCCCGGCGGCCCGTCGTGGGGCGTCTTGCTCGATGTGCCAGAGAAAGTGCTGGTCAGCCGCGCCGAAGCGCTCAAGCAGCAGCTGGACGCGAGCAACAACTCGGGCACGCTGATCGAGCTGGGCCTCGGCGTGCTGGCCGCGTTAATCGGCTTGCTGCTGGTGTGGCTGATGGCGCGCAGTGTGACCAGACCGATCCTCGGCGTGGCGCACATGCTCGAAGACATCGCCAGCGGCGAAGGTGATCTGACCCGCCGTCTGGCTTACGACAAAAAGGATGAACTCGGTCAGTTGGCCGGTTGGTTCAACCGCTTCCTCGACAAGTTGCAGCCGATCATCGCCGAAGTAAAACGCTCGGTGCAGGACGCGCGCAACACCGCCGACCAGTCCTCGGCCATCGCCACCCAGACCAGCGCCGGCATGGAACAGCAATACCGTCAGGTCGATCAGGTCGCCACCGCGTCACACGAAATGAGCGCCACCGCGCAAGACGTCGCCCGCAGCGCCGCGCAGGCTGCCGAAGCGGCCAAGGATGCCGATCGCGCCACCCGTCAGGGCCTGACCGTGATCGACCGCACCACCGCGAGCATCGACACCCTCGCCGCCGACATGAGCGCAGCCATGGTGCAAGTTGAAGGTCTGGCCGCCAACAGCGAGAAAATCGGCGCGGTGCTGGAAACCATCCGCGCCATCGCCGAGCAGACCAACTTGCTGGCGCTCAACGCCGCGATCGAAGCGGCGCGTGCCGGTGAAGCCGGACGTGGTTTTGCCGTGGTGGCGGATGAGGTGCGTAACC
>NZ_CDROCK010000097.1:0-7598 GCF_977020205.1 Pseudomonas sp. AIG
CTGATCGTTCCCACGCTCTGCGTGGGAATGCCTCAACGGACGCTCCGCGTTCGGCAATAAAAAGGCACGCGGAGCGTGCCGGGCTGCATTCCCACGCGGAGCGTGGGAACGATCAGTCGTCAGGATTTAGAGGTCGTTCAGGATGTCAGCCATGTCATCGGCATGCTCTTCTTCCTGCGCCAGAATATCTTCGAAGATACGCCGCGTAGTCGGGTCTTTCTCACCGATGTACTGAATGATCTCGCGGTAGCTGTCGATGGCGATCCGCTCGGCAACGAGGTCCTCGTAGACCATTTCTTTGAGGGTGTTACCGGCCACGTATTGCGCGTGGGACATCTTCGACAGCATGTCAGGGTTGAACTCAGGCTCGCCGCCCAACTGCACGATGCGCTCGGCCAGACGGTCGGCGTGCTGGGCTTCCTGGGTGGCGTGTTCGAGAAACTCTTCGGCGGCCACATGGGCTTTCACGCCATTGGCCATGAAATAGTGGCGCTTGTAGCGCAGCACGCAGACCAGTTCAGTGGCCAGCGATTCATTGAGCAAGCGCAGCACCTCTTCACGGTCGGCGCTGTAGCCTTCGGTGACGGCGCCGTTCTCGACGTGTTGGCGCGCACGTTCGCGCAAGGTTTGAACATCTGACAGATGCAGGTCGTCGCTCATTTCGATCTCCTGGAGGCTAATCCGATTGTCGCCACGTTCTGCGGACGCGGTCGCTACCTAAGCTGTGAGTCATGAGCGTTGCAAAAAGTTTTATCGGTTTACGCAACCCCCGCAGGCGCCGCCGTAGGCTGCGATCTTGGCGCCAGCCCGGACAGCACAGCCTCCTCGCGCAACCACGTAAAAAATGCCCGTACCGGCGGATGCCGCTCTCGCCCCGGCACACATAACGCGCTGTAACCCGCGCCATCGACCAAAACGTCGGCCTTGTGCGGCACCAGCAAACCACTGGTGACACTTTCCGAGACCAGAATATTGCTCGCCAGCACCAGCCCTTGCCCGGCGATCGCCGCTTGCAGGGCGTAATGCTCTTCGTCGTATTCACGGATCGCCGGTTGCGGGTTCAACCAGTTTTCGCCGGCCTTGGCGCACCACGCTTCCCAGCCATGGGCGTAGAGCCTGGAGTTGTGCCAGCGCACGCTGATCAACGTCGGGGTGCGCCGGGCTGCCAGCGCGACTTGTTCCGGTGAACCATAAACACCGAACGATTCATCGAACAGGCACAGGCCATAGAGGTTCGGGTAATCGTCGAGGCTGTAGCGCAACACCAGATCGACGCTGGCGTCCTGATGCAGATCGATGACTTCGCAGTGGGTATCGAGGCGCACGTTGATGTTTGGATGCTGCGCATAAAAGCGCCCGAGTCGCGGTACCAGCCACAACGCGGCAAACGCGGCGGTGGTTGATAGCGTCAGCGTGCTGGCGTTGCGCTGGGGGCGCAGGGTGTCGACGCTTTGCGCCACTTCCAGCAGCGCGCCATGCAGGCTGCGAAACAGGCGCTCGCCGCCCTCGGTCAGGCGCACTTGGCGCGGCAGGCGCTCGAACAGCGCGACACCAAGCCAGTCTTCCAGCGAACGGACCTGATGAGAAATCGCCGTGGGCGTGACTGACAGCTCTTCGGCGGCAGCCTTGAAACTGAGCAGCCGTGAGGCCGATTCGAAAGCGCGCAGAGCGGTCAACGGAAGCGAGGCGAACATTGAAAGCTCCATGGGTGAAATAAATTCATCCCGACTGATTTTTGCTCATTTGAGGCAAGGGTGTGCTGCCTGCAATCTGCAGCGACACAGCCCTCAAAGTCTAGCCTCAAGGAGTTTCAGATGAGCAAAATTCTTGCGATCCATGCCAGCCCTCGTGGCGACCGTTCCCATTCGCGACGTCTGGCGGAACATTTTCTCAGTGCCTGGCAGGCACGTTATCCACAGGCGCAAGTGACTCGCCGCGAGATCGGGCGGGCGCTGATTCCGGCGGTCAACGAGGCCTTCGTCGCTGCGGCGTTCCATCCACAGCCGGAGGCGCGTCCATTGTCGATGCAGGCCGATCTGGCCCTGAGCGATCAACTGGTTGGCGAGTTGTTCGACCACGACTTGCTGCTGATTTCCACGCCGATGTACAACTTCAGCGTGCCCAGCGGTCTCAAGGCCTGGGTCGATCAGATCGTGCGCCTGGGGTTGACCTTCGATCACACGCTGGACAACGGTGTCGCCCAATACACGCCTTTGTTGCAGGGCAAGAAAGCCTTGATCGTCACCAGTCGCGGCGGTTTCGGCTTCGGTCCGGGAGGCGAACTGGAAGCCATGAACCACGCCGATCCATGGCTGCGCACGGCGCTGGGTTTCATCGGCATCAACGACGTCACCGTGGTTGCGGCTGAGGGCGAAGAGTCCGCCGAACGCACCTTCGCGGTGTCGGTGGCGGAGGCCGAGCAGCGATTGCTCGACCTCGCCCGGGTGTTCTAAATGGCTTGGTTGTTCTTGCTGATCGCCGCCGGCTTTGAAGTGACCTTCGCCATGGGCATGAAGTACGCCGAAGGTTTCACCCGGCTCTGGCCCTCGCTGATCACCGTGGTCGCGGCGGTTGGCGGGATTTATTTCCTGACCCTGGCGATGCGCGAGCTGCCGGTGAGCATCGCCTACCCGATCTGGACCGCGATTGGCTCACTCGGCACGGTGTTCCTCGGTTTCGCCCTGTTGGGCGAGAGCCTGACGCTGCTCAAACTGCTGTCAGTCGGGCTGATTGTGGCGGGGGTGGTGGGCCTGAAGTAGGCTGGTCGTTGAGTTGTCATCATCACGGAGGATGCTTGGCGGGCGTTTTGCACGCCTTGCATCCACTCACCGACCACAAGGATGTTTGCCCATGTCGACGCGTTATCCACTGGTGCTGGTGCCCGGCATGCTCGGGTTTATCCGGCTGGTGCTCTATCCATACTGGTACGGCATCATCAAGGCGCTGCGCCGTGGTGGTGCGACGGTGATTGCGGTGCAGGTGTCGCCGCTGCATTCGACGGAGGTGCGTGGCGAGCAGTTGCTGGCGCGGATCGATGAGATCTTGCGTGAGACCGGGGCGCAAAAGGTCAACCTGTTCGGCCACAGTCAGGGCTCGCTGACGGCGCGCTATGCCGCGGCGAAACGACCGGATCTGGTGGCGTCGGTCACTTCGGTGGCCGGACCGAATCATGGCTCGGAGCTGGCTGATTACCTGGCGAAACATTACCCGGCGGACAGTGCCAAAGGGCGGATCCTTGAGGCGTTGTTGCGTTTTGTCGGTTGGCTGATGGCGTTACTGGAGACCGGTTATCGCGGGCCGAAATTGCCGGTGGATATCCACGCCTCGCACCAATCGCTGACGACGGAGGGCGTGGCGCTGTTCAATCAGCGTTATCCACAGGGCTTGCCTGAAACCTGGGGTGGGCACGGGCCGGAGGAGGTTAACGGCGTGCGTTATTACTCGTGGTCGGGGACGTTGCAGCCGGGCAAGACCGACCGTGGCGGTAATCTGTTTGACGGGACCAATCGCAGTTGTCGGTTGTTTGCGAAAACGTTTGTGCGTGAACCGGGGCAGTGCGACGGGATGGTCGGGCGCTACAGCTCGCATCTGGGTACGGTGATTGGCGATGACTACCCGCTGGATCACTTCGACATTGTTAACCAGTCGCTGGGGCTGGTCGGCAAGGGTGCGGATCCGGTGCGGCTGTTTGTCGAGCACGCGGCGCGGCTTGAGGCTGCCGGGGTTTAGCCCTGAGACCGCGTTATCGTTCTTCGTCGGAACGCCGCCCGGAGACAAGCTCGCTCCCACATTCGAATGCATTCCAACAGAAGGAATGCGGTCACCTGTGGGAGCGAGCCTGCTCGCGAAGAGGCCGGATCAGGCGACGCTTAATTTGCGACCCAACACGGTCGTCCAGCGCTCGGAAAGAATCACCCCGCCCAAGGTCAACAATCCACCGACCAGGTGATACATCGCCAACTGTTCCTTCAACACCACCGCCGCAATCAGCGCGGTAATCAACGGCAGCAAATTAAAGAACAACGTCGTGCGACTCGGCCCCAGACGCTGCACAGCCTGCATCCACGCCAGCGGCGCGAGCATCGACGCCAGCAGGCATGCATACAACACCAGCGGAATGTTCTGCAGAGTCAAACCGGTCTTCGGCGAAGCCGCATATAACGGAAACAGCACGACAATCGCCACCAGCACCTGCAGATACAGCAACACCAGCGGCGGCAGGCGTAGCTGCCATTTTTTCAGCAGCGTGCTGTAGATCGCATAGGCCAGGGTGGCGATCAACATCATCGCATCGCCCATGTTCACGCCGTGCTGCAGCAACGCGCCGAGGCTGCCGGACGACACCACCACCAGCACACCGGCAAACGACAACACCGCACCGACCAGTGCCCCCGCGGTCAGGCGCTGACCGAGGCTGATGATCGCCATGGCCAGTGACATCAACGGCATCAGCGACAGGATGATGCCCATGTTGGTGGCGGTGGTCAGCGTCGCGGCGAAGTAGGCGAGGCTCTGATACACCGCCATGCCGAGTACGCCGAGAATGAAAATCTTGCCCAGGTTCGGGCGGATCTGCGGCCAGTGCGCGATCACCGCTTTGAGCATGAACGGGGTGAACAGCAAACCGGCGAGCAACCAACGGTAGAAACCGATCTCGGCGGGGAAAATCGCCCCGACTGCGAGTTTGTTGATCACGGTATTGCCGGCCCAGATAAAAATCGCCAGCAGCGGAAACGCGTATTGCATGAGTCGAAACCAGTACGTTAATGAAGGGCAATTATCCCTTGTCTGGATGCAAGCCTATACTGCGAACCGGACAACCTGCCTCTGAAACCGGACAGCATGAACAGCAAACACATCGATCTGCTGGATTTCAGCGAACTGCCGTCAGCGGTGTACTTCCGCTACGCCGACTTCAATGCCCATGAATACGCCGCACCGCACCGCCATCCGTGGGGCACGCTGGAGTACGCGGCGCACGGTGTGTTGCACATGGATGTCGACGGCAGCCGCTTCATGTCGCCGCCGCAGTACGCGGTGTGGGTGCCGCCGCAGGTCGAGCACAGTTTCTACAGCCATCAGCCGGTCAACTATCGCGCGGTGTGTCTTGATTCCAAGGTCTGCGCCGATTTGCCCCGGCGTGCCTGCACATTGGCGATCAGCGACATCCTCAAGGCGATTCTCAAAGACTTCGCTGCCCGCGACGTGAAGATTCCCGAGCTCGATGCCGATCAGCGCCTGGCGCAAGTGTTGGTCGATCAATTGCAGCAGGCGCCGGTGCATGAGTGTTATCTGCCGTACGCGAGCAGCCCGGGATTGCTGGCAATCCTCGAAACCTTGCAGGCCGAGCCGGGCAACAATCAGCCGTTGGCGCATTGGGCGCTGCAGGTGCATGTCAGTGAGCGCACGCTGGCGCGGCAATTTGTGCGTGAACTGGGGATGAGTTTCGGCGAGTGGCGTCAGCGCTTGCGTTACCTCGCTGCGATCGAGGCACTGGAGACTTCACGCAGTGTGCAGGAAATTGCCTTCGACCTCGGTTACAGCAGCGGCTCGGCATTTATCGCCATGTTCGCGCGGCAGGCCGGGTGTACGCCGGAGCAGTATCGCCGTAGCCATCTGGAAGGCAGGAAGGTGTAACAGGATTTGGCTACACTCCAGCAGAGGCCGCCCCCCTCGGTGCGGCGCCAAGGAGAAAACTCCATGAAGATGTTGCGTGTGCCTTTGTTGATGATTGGTTTGCTCCTGTGTTCCCAGGGTTTCGCCGCCACGGCGCAACAGAACAAGATGACCACCTGCAATGCCGATGCGACCGCCAAGAGTCTGAAAGGCGATGAGCGCAAAACCTTCATGAGCACCTGCCTCAAGGCAACGCCGGCGGCCAATGATGCCAAGGCCCTGACCCCGCAGCAGCAGAAAATGAAGACCTGCAACGCCGATGCCGCCACCAAAGCCCTGACCGGCGATGCGCGCAAGACGTTCATGAGTGATTGCCTGAAGAAAAAATAACCTGGTTCTGTGGGGTGACTGGTTTAGGCGTTCGCTTGAGATTTGCCCTCACCCTCACCCTAACCCTCTCCCGGAGGGAGAGGGGACTGACCGCGTTGTCTCAAGGTATTCGCCGACCTGAGAAATCCGGTCGATTATGGATTCCTTGGCGCTGTTTCAGGTCACTGGAAATCCAGAGCATCCCCCAATCGGTTCCCTCTCCCCCTGGGAGAGGGCTAGGGTGAGGGGGCTGAAGCACCGCATATTTCTAGTGCTCACCCCGGAACGCTGGCAGACTGCCAATCCTTTTACGCCGTTCGTTTTGAGGCTGTATGCCAACGTTTTCTGAGCGTCATGTAGTGTTCTGGGTCAGTTGCATCATCATTTTCGGCGGTTTGCTGCTGGTGCTGCCGCTGCGCTTGCTGCCCAGTCTGTTGGCCGGCTTGTTGGTCTATGAGCTGGTCAACATGCTCACTCCGCAACTGCAACGGCTGATCGAAGGCCGCCGCGCGCGCTGGCTGGCGGTGGCGTTGCTCGGCACGCTGGTGGTGAGTGTGCTGGCGCTGATCTTCGCCGGCGCGATCAGTTTTCTCCTGCACGAAGCAGAAAACCCCGGCGCTTCCCTCGATAAATTCATGGGTGTGGTCGACCGCGCGCGTGGGCAATTGCCACCGTTCATCGACGCCTATCTGCCAGCCAGTGCTGCGGAGTTTCGCGTGGCGATTGGCGAGTGGATGAGCAAACACCTGTCTGACTTGCAACTGGTCGGCAAGGACGCTGCGCACATGTTCGTGACGTTGCTGATCGGCATGGTCCTCGGCGCGATCATCGCCTTGCAGCGCATCCCCGACGTGACCAAACGCAAACCGCTGGCCGCCGCGCTGTTCGACCGTTTGCACCTGCTGGTGCAGGCGTTTCGCAACATCGTCTTCGCACAGATCAAGATTTCCCTGCTCAACACCTTCTTCACCGGGATCTTCCTCGCGGTGATCCTGCCGATGTTCGGCATCAAGCTGCCGCTGACCAAAACCCTGATCGTGCTGACCTTCCTGCTTGGCCTGTTGCCGGTGATCGGCAATCTGATGTCGAACACGCTGATCACCATCGTCGGCCTGTCACTGTCGATCTGGGTGGCATTGGCGGCGCTGGGTTATCTGATTTTTATCCACAAGCTCGAGTACTTCCTCAACGCGCGCATTGTCGGCGGGCAGATCAGTGCCAAGTCGTGGGAGTTGCTGCTGGCGATGCTGGTGTTCGAGGCCGCGTTCGGCCTGCCGGGGGTGGTGGCGGGGCCGATTTATTACGCGTATCTGAAGAGTGAGTTGAAGCTGGGCGGGATGGTCTAACCACCCCGTGATCGTTCCCACGCTCTGCGTGGGAATGCATCCCGTGACGCTCCGCGTCACAGCCTCAACAGCGGACGCAGAGCGTCCATGGCGGCATTCCCACGCAGAGCGTGGGAACGATCATCAAGAAGCCATCGAACCGTAGCGTTTCATGGCTTCAATCGCCAAACCGCTACCAATGCTGCCGAAGATGTTGCCTTCAACATGTCGCGCATTCGGCAGCATCGCCGAGACGCTGTTGCGCAGCGCCGGAATCCCGCTCGACCC
>NZ_CDROCK010000098.1:0-6998 GCF_977020205.1 Pseudomonas sp. AIG
ACAGTGGCCGCTACCAACTGGAGCGGGTGGAGTTTGCTGACGGTACGCTCTGGACGCGTGAACACCTGAGCATCACGGCGCTGCAACAGGTAGGGACTGATGGTGATGATGTGATGATAGGTGTGACGAGCAGCTTCGCGCAATTCATTAGCGGCGGTGCAGGTAACGACCGCCTTACGGCGGGAAGCGGGATCGATCGTCTTGAAGGTGGAAGCGGCAACGACCGAATGGATGGCGGCGCAGGCTCCGATACCATGATCGGTGGTGCGGGTGATGATACTTACGTAATAGACAATGTCGCAGACATTGCCCTTGAGAGTCTGGATGCCGGGATTGATACCATCGAAAGCAGCCTATCGTTCACCCTACAGGCCGAGTTCGAGAATCTACTACTGACCGGTAGCTCATCCCTGAATGGAACTGGCAACGGTCTCGACAATGTCATGATCGGGAACAGCGCTGCCAACGTATTGATCGGTGGTGGGGGGAATGATCGCCTTGACGGCAAAGGCGGTAGCGATACCTTGCAAGGAGGCATTGGCAATGATGTCTATGTGGTAGACCGCACGACCGATATCGTACTGGAGAACGCTGACGAGGGGATCGATCTCGTTGAGTCCAGTGTGACACTTGCGCTGGGCAGTCACGTTGAGAATCTTACCCTGCTGGGAAGTACGGCAATCGATGGCAGCGGCAATGCTTTGGGTAATCATTTGAAGGGCAACAGTGCAGTCAATGTCATTAGCGGGCTTGCGGGCAATGATGTATTGGATGGCGGCGCCGGAGCTGATTGGCTTATGGGGGGGCAGGGCAGCGACACCTATATCTTCGGGAGAAACTACGGTAGCGACGTGATTATTGAAAATGATCCGACACCGGGTAATGGCGATCTTATCCAGTTCATGGAAGGGATCAGCCAGGATCAACTGTGGTTTCGTTCAGTAGACGCAGGCCAAGGCCTGGAGGTCAGTGTTATAGGTACGACCGACAAACTCACGATCAAAGATTGGTATGTCGCCAGCGGCAATCGGGTGGAGCAATTCAAAACCGCTGGTGGGAAAATGCTGGTCGATGCTGAGGTCCAGAGTCTGGTGGATGCGATGGCAGCGTTCTCACCGCCCGCGGCTGGCCAGACATCTCTTTCGACGTCACAACATGCTGCACTCGATGTGGTGATCGCCAATAGTTGGAAATCCGAGCAGAGTTGATGGGAGCGGTGAGTGAGGCCAGAGCTGACTTCATTCAAAACTACAGTACCTCAACGAACGGGGTGCTGTTGTCACACTGTTGCCGGGAATGGGGTGTTATGCCCCATGCTTGCGCAAGGACAGACCTCACAGGGTTGGACTCACGCACACAGTATGCCCTAGTAGTCTTTATGCAGCTGCACCGCTGCTCTGTTATGACATGGAACGTAGATGACCGGTTCTTTCCTGGTTCGGCTTGGTGTTTTGGGATTCACATGTACTGTCGGGATATCAGGGTATACAGCAACTGACTCGATGCACGGTCACGCTGATTTGCTCGGGGTCTATCGGGATGCCGTGACTAATGATGCCAAACTGGCCGTTGCCAGACATTCCTATTTGGCACAACGCGAAGCCCTGCCTCAAGCTCGAGCAGGGTTATTGCCAAATCTAACGGCAGGTGCCACGTCCGAAATCAATCACCTGGAGCGCGATGAACCCTCGCTGAATCGAAACCGCAGTGGCACCACTTTTCGGGCCAACCTCAATCAACCGTTGTTTCGCCTTGATCGCTGGTACCAGATTAAAGCCGCACGCTACACCGTGACCCAAGCCGGACTGGAATTGTCCGCTAAAGAGCAAAATCTTATTCTGAGCGTCGCTCAGGGATATTTTGAAACCTTGCGTCAGCTAGATGCGTTTGCTGCTACCTCGGCAGAGGAAGCCGCGCTGTTGCGTCAACGTGATCAAGCGCAGGGGCGGCTGGATGACGGTGCCTCCAGTATCACCGATGTCTACGATGCACAGGCGGCCTACGATAATGCGAGAGCCAATCGCCAGCAGGCTCAGAGACGGGTCGATGATGCCTACGAATCATTGGCTCGCTTGACTAAGCAGGATTACACATCGATTTCCGGAATCAGTCATGCGTTACCGGTAGAACCGCCTGTTCCTAATCAGGCTCAAGATTGGGTCCAAATAGCTATTCGGCAAAATCTGGAATTGCAGGCCTCCGCAATCGCTGTCAATGTCGCTGAACAGACACTTAGCCAAAGAAAGGCCGGCCACGCCCCCACGATTGATGTCGTGGCCTCCTATCGTAAGGGCGATAATGATAGTTTTGGTTATAGCAATCCGACGGATTTTGGCAGTAATGGTTATCGCGATAACGTTGCTCAAAGTTCAATTGGTATTGAATTAACTGTCCCACTTTACTCAGGTGGCATAACCAATGCCCAAGTAAGAGAATCTACTGAACGGTTATACCAGAGTCAGGATGAACATGAAGATCGTCGTCGTGAAGTCGTCCAGAATGCTCGCAACGCTTTTCGAGGGATCAACGCAGATATTGAGCAAATTGAAGCGCGCCAGAAAGGTATTGTTTCAGGTCAGAATTCTGTTGAAGCCAATCAAGTCGGTGTGGATGTAGGTTTAAGAAATATCACTGATGTGATGAACGCTCAACGACAACTTTACGCTGTTGTGCGCGATTACAATAATGCCAGATATGACTATATTCTTGATAATTTGAAGTTGAAACAAGCGGCAGGAACATTGAGCCTTGACGATCTGATGGCACTCTCGTCGTATCTTAAAAAGGATTACGACCCTGCCCGAGACTTTCTGCCTCCTGGCCCCCAAAGCCGTACATTGTCCAAGTGATTTTTCCCGCTTTACGTGATGGTTTTTGCAGCTATGATCTGAGGAGAGATGCCTATTGCTAGTCTCCTATTCGAGTCATGTCAGGCCTACTTGCCTGGCATTCGCAGGGAAGCGTTATGGACAAATCAGAAATGGACGCCTCTGCGCCCAAGAGTGCGGTGCTCGTTGATACTGGATTGGCATCGCTGGTGATGCTTGCGCGATTCCATCAGATGACTGCTTCCTCCGAGCAACTGGCCCATGAGTTTGGCCATGCCGATCAATGCCTGTCCGAGGTAGAACTTCTTTTGGCAGCGCGAAAATTGGGTCTGAAGGCCAAAGCAACTGACGCTTCCTTCGAAAGACTGGACCGAACACCACTGCCAGCCATCGCGGCGAATAAAGATGGGGGGTACTTTATCATCGCTCGTCTGGATCAAGGTAAAGTCCTGATCCATGACCCGCTCCAGGCCCGGCCCGAAATCATCGCGCTCGATGTATTGAAGGATCGCTGGGCCGGACGTTTGTTATTGATTCAGTCTGAATCAGCCACACCTAGTGAGGCCTCGCGATTTGACTTCACTTGGTTCATTCCCTCAATCATCAAGTACCGAAGGTTACTCGGCGAGGTAATGCTTGTCTCCTTCGTCTTACAAGTTTTTTCACTGATTACTCCGCTGTTCTTCCAGATTGTTATGGACAAAGTCCTGGTTCACCACGGTCTGACGACTTTAGACGTAATAGCCGTGGGTCTTACAGGTGTAATGCTGTTCGAGTCGGCCCTTTCAGGATTGCGCACCTATGTGTTCACGCACACTGCCAGTCGTATTGATGTGGAACTTGGATCCAAGCTTTTTCGCCATCTGATAACATTGCCGCTTTCCTATTTTCAGGCGCGCAGAGTAGGTGACTCAGTAGCCCGGGTGCGAGAGTTGGAGAATATTCGAAACTTTCTGACTGGCAATGCCATAACGTTATTGTTGGATGTACTCTTTTCTGTGGTGTTTATTGCGGTGATGTTTTATTACAGTGGCTGGCTGACACTGATCGTCTTGATGTCGCTACCTCTGTACATTCTCGTTTCAGTCTTCATTACACCCATCTTGCGCAAACGACTGAATGACAGCTTTGCCCGGGGGGCTGAGAATCAAGCGTTTTTAGTGGAAACGGTTAATGGAATCGACACGCTTAAATCCATGGCCGTTGAACCTCAAGTGATTCGGAAATGGAACAACCAACTAGCAGGTTATATTTCTGCTGGCTTCAAAACCCAAAATTTATCGACGATTGCCAATGAGAGTGTCGCGCTCATAGGAAAGCTGGTAACCGTGGCTACATTATGGTTTGGAGCTCGTCTGGTAATCGACGGGCAGCTATCCGTGGGACAGTTGATAGCATTCAACATGTTGGCTGGACGTGTGGCTCAGCCGATCATGCGATTAGCGCAGTTGTGGACAAATTTTCAGCAGACAGGGGTCTCCGTACAACGTCTAGGCGACATTTTGAATACTCGTACGGAGTTCTCCAGTAATGCGCGCAGCGCACTTCCGCCCATCAAGGGACGCATTGAGTTTGACCAAGTACATTTCCGCTACAGGCCGGATGGCTCAGAGGTATTGCGAGGTATCAATATGATCATCAATGCCGGCCAGGTAGTTGGTATTGTGGGTCGTTCGGGATCTGGTAAAAGTACGCTGACGCGATTGCTTCAACGTCTGTATGTACCAGAGCGGGGTCGTGTTCTGGTTGACGGCATGGACTTGGCGTTGGCGGATGCTTCCTCATTAAGGCGACAGATAGGTGTGGTACTGCAGGACAACATGCTGTTCAACCGCAGCATTCGAGAGAACATTGCACTGGTTGATGGTGGCGCTCCCCTCGAACTGGTTATGAAGGTTGCAAAGCTCGCCGGCGCCCATGAGTTCATACTCGAGTTACCCGAGGGCTACGACACAATGGTCGGTGAGCATGGCGCCTCATTATCAGGTGGGCAACGCCAACGTATCGCTATCGCTCGTGCTCTCATGGGCAACCCGCGCATTCTGATTTTTGACGAAGCTACAAGTGCGCTTGACTATGAATCCGAGCGTATCGTCCAGCAAAACATGCAGTCTATCTGCAAGGGTAGAACGGTCATCATTATTGCGCACCGGTTATCCGCAGTTCGGGATGCTGATTGCATCGTAGTCGTGGATCGCGGGCAGATTGTTGAACAAGGAACTCATTTTGAGCTCTTGGCCCATCAGGCCGGGCATTACTCCCGTCTGCATCGTTTGCAGCATGGAGGCAATCATGTCTGAAACTGAATCCACGAACTTACTGCACCGTTACAAACGAGTTTGGCGTCAGTCATGGCGTCGCCGAATAGAAATGGAGGCGCCCAAGCGTCTCGCACATGAGGTCCAGTTCCTGCCAGCCTCGCTGGAGCTGCAAGATAAACCGAGCCATCCTGCACCGCGATTTTTTATATGGGCGATTATGGCCTTTGCGGTACTGGCTTTGCTCTGGGCTTGCCTAGGAAGAATTGATGTCGTTGCGACAGCTGCAGGAAAAGTCATTCCAAGCGGTAAAACGAAGATTATCCAAGCGAGCGAAACGGCAGTGATAAAGGCCATTCACGTGCGAGATGGACAGTCAGTTAAAACCGGTCAATTGCTCCTGGAACTGGACTCTACGGCTGCAGATGCTGATGTAGAGCGGGTTCGAGGCGATTTACTTGCTGCTCGTGTTGATCGTGCTCGGGCGTCTGCGATGTTAGTGGCTATTAATGAGCGAACGACTCCCCGTAGTCTGGATGGCGCTATCCCGGACGCAAATCGTGAACATGTGATGGCCGCCCAACGCTGGTTACAAGGTCAGTATCAGGAATACCGCAGCAATCTGGATCAGGCAGATGCCGAGATTCAGCAGCGCCAAGCCGATATCCAATCCGCGCGTATTCAGGTAATCAGCCTGCAAAAAACGCTGCCAATAGCTGTGAAACTTGCTGGCGACTACGAGCGCCTGCTCGAAAAGCAGTATATAGCGCGACACGCTTATCTGGAAAAAGAACAAGCCCGACTTGATCTCGAACGCCAGCTCAGTGTCCAGCAAGCAAGTGTTCTGCAGTCAACTGCAGCGCGCCAAGAGGCAGAGCGTCGCCGTGATGGCGTCGTGGCCCAATCGCGACGTGCAATGCTGGACTTGCTGCAGCAAGCCGATCAAAAAATATCTATGTTCGAGCAGGACTTGGCGAAGGCTCGTTACAAAGATGAGCTTACAACTATAGAATCGCCTGTCGATGGAACGGTTCAGCAACTGGATGTCCACACTGTGGGGGGCGTGATCACTCCTGCTCAACCCTTGATGGTTTTGGTGCCTGATGGTCAACCTGTTGAAGTTGAGGCACTGGTTGAAAATAAAGATGTAGGCTTCGTTCGGGCGGGTCAGGCAGTAACGGTAAAAATAGAAACCTTCACATTTACTAAGTACGGCACGATCAATGGTGAAGTAATTAGCGTCTCTGGGGACGCAATCGAAGATGAAAAACGAGGATTGGTATATAGCAGTAAAATACACCTGGATAAAGATACGCTGAATGTTAATGGTGCGGACATAAAGTTGTCTCCGGGAATGGCTGTTACGGCAGAGGTAAAGACTGATACACGTCGCGTTATTGACTATTTCCTGAGCCCGTTGCAGCAGCACATGAGCGAGAGCTTGCGGGAAAGATAGCTCGATGCTATCCAGTGGCATCGGGATTCCAGGAATCTGAAAAGCATCGGATATCACAATGTCCGTCGAGAAAGTGAGTTTCATACCACTCGCCGTCAACAATTCTCCCGGCATTTCATTCGCCCGAACTGGAGCCTGTCGTAGCACATGTGGCAGGCACTTGATCTCGATTGATCTTCACCACATAAGCACTGAACATATCCGCCAGCCCGTCGGCGCATACCGAGATTTCCTCCTCGGTACGCGGGCTGCCGGAAAAATCTTTGCCGACCGAACTGAGCGTTGTCAGGATCAGATCGCACGCGGCTGTGCGTTTCGACTCGTCGACGTCGGGCAACATTTCCTGCATGAACGTCGTAAAGATCTGTTGCCCGGCCGCGCGCACTTCCTGGGCCTCGGGCGCGTTGCGGTAGAGCGGGGCGGCGTCGTTCAGTGCGCCGCGCATCTGCGCTTCGT
>NZ_CDROCK010000099.1:0-6703 GCF_977020205.1 Pseudomonas sp. AIG
CAAGCGTTTTTTTGCTTACTTTTTTTAGGCGTTTGTAAAAAAAGTGAGTCGCCGTAAGGGCCATCCCCTAAGCCGCCGTGACCGCAGCAACGGATATGTACTCCGTAATCCAGACAACCATAGCCAACGCCCACGGCTGATCAGTGATGCTCCTCACCCGCCCGCTTCAGCAATTTCTTGCACCGCTCAGACAAATGAAACACCTGCAAATGCTTACCCGCCTTGGCATAACGCTCGCGCAAAGTCTTCAAAGCAGCAATCGCCGAATAATCGACAAAACTCAAATGCCGACAATCCAGCGTCACCCGAGCCGGGTCATTGGCCGGATCAAACTGATTGAGAAACGGCGTAGTCGAAGCAAAAAACAACGTGCCATGCAAACGATAAAGCTTACTTCCGTCAGCCTCCAGATGCTCATCGGCGTACAACTCACGCGCCTGCTGCCAAGCAAAGTTGAGCGCGGCAATGATAATGCCGCAGAGCACGGCGGTGGCCAGATCAGTGAACACCGTGATGGTCGTCACAGCAATGATCACCAGCACATCGTTAAGCGGCACTTTGTTCACCACCCGCAACGACGCCCAGGCAAAAGTCTGCTGCGACACCACAAACATCACCCCCACCAGCGCCGCCAACGGAATACGCTCGATCAGCGGCGACAGAAACAGAATGAACAACAGAATCAGCACGCCAGCGACCACACCGGACAAACGCCCGCGCCCACCGGAACTGAGGTTGATCACGGTCTGGCCGATCATCGCGCACCCGCCCATACCGCCGAACGCACCAGAGACCATATTCGCCGCACCGAGCGCCACGCACTCTCGATCCGGGTAGCCACGGCTTTCAGTGATTTCATCGGTGAGGTTCAACGTCAGCAGGGTTTCCAGCAAACCGACCAGCGCCATCAGAATCGCGTAAGGCGCAATGATGCGCAGGGTTTCAAGAGTCCACGGAATATCCGGCAAGGCGAAGGTCGGCAAACCGCCAGCAATGTGCGCCATGTCGCCAAGGGTGCGGGTCGGCAGGCCAAACAGGTAGACCAGCAGGCCGACACCGAGGATCGCCACCAATGCCGGCGGCACCGCGCGGGTCAGACGCGGCAAGAGGTAAACGATGGCCATGGTCAGCGCCACCAGCCCGCTCATCAGGTACAGCGGCGTACCGCTGAGCCAGTCTTCACCGCTCTTGAAGTGCTCCAGTTGCGCCAGCGCAATGATGATCGCCAGGCCATTGACGAAGCCGAGCATCACCGAGTGCGGCACCATGCGCACCAGTTTGCCCAGGCGCAGCAGCCCGAACGCCATCATGATCAAGCCACCGAGCAACACTGTCGCCAACAAATACTGCACGCCGTGTTGCACCACCAGCGCAACGATGACCACCGCCATGGAACCCGCCGCTCCGGAGACCATGCCCGGCCGCCCGCCGAACAACGCCGTCAGCGTGCAGATGATGAACGCGCCGTACAGGCCCATCAGCGGATTGAGGTGCGCCACCAGCGCGAACGCAATGCATTCGGGCAACAGGGCAAACGAGGTGGTGAGTCCGGCCAGGACATCGGCGCGCAGACGAATCGGTTTCATGGCTTACCTGATTAAGCGGCCGCCTAGCGCGGCTGCAGGTGTTCGGGAAAAAGAGGGTTGCGGATGTTACGGAATTGTCGCGGATCGGGCCAGTGAACGCTGACACTTGTGGGTTCGGGCTTTATGCTGGCGCGCTCCTCTGGTCATTGAGTTCGACATGTCTGCATTTCTGAGCGCCCGCGAGGTGTGTCAGCGTTTGCGTGAAGCGGCGTTGGGCGTGCTCGTTTTGAAAATCTGCGAGCGGCCTGCCGAGGCCGGGCTGGTCACGGTCGATATCGACGGCTGGCGCCTGCTGCTGGATTTTGCCGGGGGGCGATTACATCACTGTGAACACGCCCGCAGCGACGATGGACAAGAAGGCTCGCTAGAGCGCTGGCAGCGTTTTGGCACCGACCCGGTAAGCCTGCTCAGTACCTGGGAATTGGCGCAGATCGAGCGATTGCTCAACGCGCAAACGAACGAGGTTGCTCAATGATGGCACTCTGCCCATAATTCGCGCCCTCCTCTATTCCCACGCAAGGAACTGCCGTGAAGAAGTCGCTGTTGTTGATCCCGATGCTGGCCGTGCTGCTGCAAGGCTGTGGCATGACCATGACCCGCTACGAGCCGAGTTTCGAGAACGTTCAGAAGCTCAAGCAAACCCCGCCGCTGCATGCGATCAGCAATCCTCAGGTTACCGCCGAATCCGGTGAAGGTTCGCTGGTGGTGCGTGCCAATCCGGTTCGCTCACCGTCCGGCAGCATCCCGGCGCACATTCAGGATGCGATCACCGAAGAACTGCGCAAGGCCGGTCTGCTTGATCCGCAGGCTCAGCGTCAGTTGAAAGTGCTGGTGGTGAAAAACGAACTGTCCGCCGGCATGGGCACGGGCGACGGTAAACTTGCTGCGCGTTTCACCCTGCTCAACGGCAACGATGTGGTGTACGACGCAACCAAGAATGTCAGCAGCCAGTGGAGCAGCAGCTTCTTCGGTTTCATTGCGATCCCGAACGCGGTCAACGCTTACAACCCGATGGTGCGAGACTTGCTGAAGGAACTGTACAGCGATCCACAGTTCATTCAGGCCCTGAAGTAAGGGCAAAAAAAGAGCCGCGATTGCGGCTCTTTTTTTGGCTTCAGGCCCGTGGAATACCGGTTTCGAGCGCCGAGTACTTCAGGTTTTTGTTATCAACCATTTGCTTGAGCAACGCGTTGACCTGACGGGTAAAGGTGTCATTCACCGCTTCTTTAGGCGTGTTGGCCATCAGCGGGATGAACCAGATGCCGATCCAGGTGCCGACCGCATCGTGGTTGCTCGCGGTGGTCAGAGCCTGACCTTGGCCATCCAAGCCTTCCAGGCTCAAGGTGTACTGATCGGTGCCATACGCCGGGATCACCATCATGCTGAAGCCGCTGATGAAGGCCAGCACCATGGAACCGGCATTCGGCGGATGGTTGTACATTTTCAGACGCAAGCTGTAGTCGCCCGGCTGCTTCTGGAACTCGTCCAGGGTGACACGGCCGAACAGACCCGAATCGGTAAGGATTTTTTGCAGCTGTGGTTTCAGTTGATCACGTGCCTGCGGCACTTCCACGGCAGAACCACTTTTCGGCTCGCCCTGATAGAAATCGAAATCCACGTAAACGTTTGGCTTGTTGGTGTAGCTGGCCATCGACGGCATAGTCACCGGTGCCACTTCGTCTTTGGTGAAACTGGCACAACCGCCCAGCGCAAGTACCAACCCCAGCGCCAGAATTTTCCCGAATTGCATGATGTCCGTCCCTATGTGTACACGACCAAATGATGGCATTGAGCCTTCATTGCGAAGGCCGGGCGGATTCTAGAGAGAGCGGCGCTCGGGCGAAAGCCTGAATTCGGGAAATCGGCAAAAAAACTTGCTCAGCTCTGCTGCAAGTCGAGCAGGTAGGTGTAATAACCGCTGTCGCGTACGTAGCCGAGGGATTCGTACAAGCCTTGCGCCGTGAAATTGTCGGTGGCAGTTTCCAGCACCAGGCCCTTGGCACCGGTTGCCAGAGCAAAGTCACGCGCCGTGTTCATCAGCAGTCGGCCAACGCCGCGTCCGCGCGCAGCAGGTGTCGTAAACAGGTCACTGAGCAGCCAGGTGCGATGAGCCTCGATGGACGAGAACGTCGGATACAACTGCACGAAACCCAGCGCCTCGCCCTTTGCATCCTGAACCAGAAAAATCGCTGACTCATTGCCAGCCATGCGCTCGGCGATAAAGGCGCGCGATTGCTCAAGGTTCGAAGGTTGCTCGTAGAAACCTCGGTAGGCGTCGAACAACTGCGCCACCGCATCGAGGTGTGTCGCGTCGGCCCGCAGTGCCTGAAGGGTCATGTCGCCGCTCCGTTTCCAATCAATGATCGAAACAGCATAGCGTTGTCCGTCGAGCGTGCTGGCCTCATCGCTATATAGTTTTGTATATTGCGATACCGAAATCGCCAGAATCTTTCCATGCCGTCCATTCAGTCTCCGTTTCCATGAGCGCCATCCGCGTACGCAACGAGCAGTTGATCCTCGCCGCCGCCAGCGAAGAATTCGCCGCCAACGGCTTCGACGCCACCCAGACCCGCGACATCGCCGCGCGTGCCGGGGTGCCCAAGGCCAATCTGTACTACTACTTCCAGACCAAGGAAAACCTCTACAGCAAAGTGCTACTGGGTTTTGTCGAGCCGTTGCTGGAAGCCTCGGCGGTGCTGCGTGAAAGCGATGATCCGCTGACGGGGCTGCGCGCTTACGTGGCCGCGCGGATTCGTATTGCCCGCGAGCATCCGGCGATTGCCAAGGTGTTCAGTGGCGAGTTGCTGCTGGGCGGTCGCCAGTTGCCGGATGAGTGCCGCGATCTGTTGCATGCCGAAGCGCGGCGCAATGTTGAATGCCTGCGCAGCTGGATCGAGCGCGGTTTGCTGGCGCCGGTGGATCCTGAACATTTGATGCTGTTCATCTGGTCGGCGACGCGCACGTACACCAACATCGGCTGGCAGATGGGCCGGATCATGGGGCGCGAAGTGCCGCAGGATGAGGATTATCAAACGGCGGCGCAGACGATCACGCGCATGGTGCTGGAGGGCGTGGTCGTAGCGCCGCGAGTCGGCGAGATTCGTGGGGTTTTGTTTGCGACGTGAGGGAGGGCTGCTGCGAAGATCAGGGCATGAAGTCTACGGGGAGTTCCAGATGATCTTTCATGCGCTCGTTCCAGTCGTGCAAGGCGTCGGGTAGACGTTTTTTCCATTTCGCAGCGTTGGTGTAATAGCGCAGACGCGAGTGGCCGGAATTGTCGTAGGTCACCAACAACACCCAGAAATGGCCATCGGGTGACCGCATCACGATCCCGGTGCCACCCAGGCCGCGCATCCACATCTCCCAGACCTGACTGCCCGGCACATCAGTGCCAGGCTCCCCCGTCATCAGGGAGCCGGACTTTTCCACCAGTGTCTGATAATCACCTTTGAGTAAGGTGTGCAGGGCCCGATTCTCTTCCGGTGTTTGCGCCAGGCCCAGGCTGAGCATGTCGTAATCCAGCGTCAGCGGGTGCTGCGAGGCGACAAAACGGCCGGTGTAGTAGACGCCCAATCCGGCACTGCAATACCCGCCTGCATCGCCGACCGAAATATCCAGCACACCGTTGATGGGAGTGAACACCAGGGTGCACTCATCTTCCGAGTAAACGGCTTTACCGTCCTTGAGTGTGGCGATGCCATCCAGATCACCGGAGTTGGCACCCTCAGCCGCCGTGATGTCGATGCTGATGTGCGTGCCATCGCGGCGCTGGGTTATCACCGTTGCCGAGGTTGAAGTCCCCGGCGGAATAAGCTGCCAGGTCGCGTCCCAACTGAAGGGCTGGGTGGAGTGTTCAAGTTCGGTCAGCCGCATCAAATACTCGCGGCGCAAACAGGTCGTCTGATCGCCGCAGGCGTTGCGACTTTTCAGCCACTGCCGCTGGTCAGCCTTGAGGGCTTTGGCATCGGGGACACTGGCCAATGTCGAATGCCAGAGCTTGCCCAGCTTCTCGTCGAGCAGCGAAATCTGCGAGTCGCCACAAATGGCTTTTTCGGTTTTGCTGTTGGCCGTGGCGCAGTCGAAACTGCTGGCGTGGGTGACGGAGGCAAATGCAAAGGCCGTCAGCGCCAGGGCATGACGCAGGGAAATAGCGAACATCGAGAGATTCCATTCTTCGGACGGCGCGCAGTATGCCAGTGCTGCCAGCGGAAATCCCTGATGTACATAGCAATCAGGGTTTCGCAATCACAGTGGGAGCGAGCTTGCTCGCGAAAGCGGTGGATCAGCCACTATCAATGTCGACTGACACACAGCCTTCGCGAGCAGGCTCGCTCCCACAGGGTTTGGTGTGGGTTGTCAGAACGTGATGTCGGCGGCGGGTTTGACGTCGATCCGCGCCACGGAGCCGGTCAGGTGCGCCAGATCCTTGTTGTGTTCGGCGATGATGTCTTCGGCGCTCATGCTGCCGTTGTCGAGCGTGGAATGCGCGTCGGCCACAAGCACCACGTCATAACCCAGTTGATGGGCCTGGCGCACAGTGGCGTTGACGCAGTAGTCGGTTTGCAGACCGCAGATGACCAGTCGCTCGAAGTCTTCGCTTGGCAACAGTTTGCGCAAATCAGTCTGGTAAAACGAATCCGGGGTGGTCTTGCGTACGCGCAGATCTTTAAGCGATGTCTCAAGCCCTTCGGCCAACTGCCAGCCTTCGGCGTCGTGAGCCAACAGGCCGTCTTTTTCTTCATGCTGGATCAGCACCACCGGCACGCCGGCCCTGCGCGCTTTGCTGCTAAGTCCGTTGATTTTTTCGATAATGTTGTGGATGTCGTAGCACTGATATTCGCCCGAACAGAGGGCACGCTGGACGTCGATGATCAGTAATGCGGTGGTCATGATGAGCCTTCCTTGATCAGTCCTTGAGACAGGGGCGGACGTGAGCCCGCCCCCTTTTTACGCCCCTCAGTAACCCAGTGACAAGCCGGTGTTGCGGCGTGGATCGTTGGCACCGTAGAAACGGTTTTTGCCGACGGGCTTACCGCCCAGCGAAGGCGCCCCCACCAGAATCGCAGCGATGTGGTTGGCGTCCTGCGGCCCGGCAAACTTGTGGCCCCAGCTCTCGA
>NZ_CDROCK010000100.1:0-6300 GCF_977020205.1 Pseudomonas sp. AIG
TGGTAATCAGTTTGTACACGTTGCCGTTGATGGCGGCCGACTGCACCACAATGCCTTTTTCCAACTCCATGACGCCGTCCGGCAAGGCTCGGGTAAACAGCAATTTACCGCGGGCTTTGGTGGCGCCTTTGCGCTCGACGTTGACCGCCCAAGCGAGCATGTCCAGCCAGGCGTCTACAGCCGTTTTGACAAAGAAGTTCGGCAGCACCGTCAGGCACAGAAAGTCCAACAACCACAACACCGGTTTGGTCACTAGCGCGGTCATCACCCGCCAGAACGGCGAATAACTGCTGGTGTTGGCCACCTTCGCGCCCTGGGCTTCCACTTCCTTTTCCCACGCAGCTTTCAAACCGGCCTCGGTGGTCGGGATGCCGGCGTCGGCGATCACCTTCTTAAAATCGACCTGGCTCACAGACTTACCTCAATCGAACCGAATTTCAGGGTTTTCGCAGTGACCAGGTACACACCTGGTTCCTGCTGGGTGATGCGTGCCGTACCGGGCACCAGGCGCTGGTCGTCCTCCACCAACAATTCCAGTTGCTGGATGCAGTCGCGCTGTCGCAGCCGATCGCGCTCGGCCACCAGTGTCACCAGCAACCCGCTGTCGCGGATCATGTGAGCGATGTCCTGCGCGATGCAGGCGCGGTCATCGACCAGCAGCGGCTGGTGTGACGGATCCAGTGCCAGGTCGTTGTCGATGATCAGCAGATCCACGTACTCACTCATCCGCCGACCGCCATTGCGACCATGTTTTCCATCTCCAGCGGCGTCATGGTCTTGCCCGTGTGAATGTTCACGTTCTCAACATGCGTGCCCTTGTTCTGGCTGCTGTTGTTGTTCTGGATACTGGTCAGCAGACCACCGGGCGGCACCGCTGAAGGGCGCGCCGGTGAAAGGCTGGGGATTGCCGCGTTGATGGTCTGCTGGGCTTTCTGCGCGGCATTGGCGGTGTCAGCGGCATTGGTCGCGGCATCGACGCCAGGCACTTCAGGCATACCGCCAAAGCGCGCTTCGATGTTCACGCCCGGGATGCTGTTCAGCAGCTCGATCACACCGTTAACAGCCTTGGTGAAAATGCCGACGATGCTGTCCCAAGCAGCCTTGGCCATGCCGGACCAGCCGCCCATGGAGTTAAACCAGTCGGACAGCTTCTGGAGCTTGTCCGCGACGAACTGGAACGCGGCTGTGTTCATTAGGGCGGACGTCCATTCGTCCCAGTAGTGAACCGCCGCGACAATGACCGCCACCAGGGCGAGAACCCCGGCCACGATCCACACCATCGGGTTGGCCAGCAGCGCCGCGTTGACCAGCCAGATCGCGCCCTGCCATAGCAGCATGGCGCCGCGAACCAGTGCTAGACCGGCGCTGAGCGTGTAGATCACGGCCATGTAAGCCAGGATCGCCAGTTTCTGCAAAATGAAGCCGGCAACGGTGCGCAGGTTGAGCATCTGGACGACCTTCCACACTGATACCAGGCCCATCCAGGTCATGCGTGAGATACCCACCACCAAAGTCAGCAGCGACATGGCACCGACGATCGCCATGATCGTCAGCGCGGTGATTCCAATTACCCGGGTGATGTTGGGAAATAGCTGGGACCAGCGCACCAATGTTTTGCCGATATCCACCATCTTGTTCATGAAGGGCGTCAGTACCGGGATCAGCACTTGGCCAAACACCACCCGCATGACCTCGACCAGTGACGCCCATTGCTGCCAGGGATCGACCATGCCCCGGGCCATTTGCTCGGCATTCTCCAGGCCGCGCACTTTGCCCAACTGCTCGATGCCGTTGCGCAATCGGTCGGTGTCCTTGGCCAGCGCGCCGATCACCTGGGCGCCTTCGCCGCCGAAAGCCTCCATCAGCTTGGCGCCGGCGGACGCGCTGGTCAGGTCGCCGAACTTGCCCTGGAGCTTGTCCAGGATGGCCATCATCGGCAGGACCTTGCCCTGTTGGTCGGTGAACTTCATGCCGAGCTTTTCCGACGCAGCGCCGATGTTCTCGAAGAACGCTTTGTAGCGTCCGCCGGCGTCGCCGCCTTCCATGGTGCTGCTGAGCGTGCCGATCACCGCCATCTGTTCGGCAAGATCGACGCCGGATGTGGTGGCGATCGCGCCGGCTTCCTTGAACGCATCTTTCATCGCCGCGCCGCTGGTGCGAAACAGCTGCACAGCCAGCGCCGTTTGCCCGCCGAGCTTTTCTACCCACGCGCCTTTCCCCATCGCGTCGGCTTGGGACTTTTGCAGGTTGTAGAGCGTGCCGACGTATTCGCCCATGGTTTCGGCGTCGGACTTGGTGGCCTTGGCCAGAAGGTTGCTGGTGTTGGTAAAGGTGGCGAGCTGGTTGCCGGCGAGTCCCTTAATTGCGCCCTCGATCAAGTACGCCGACGCTACAAAGTCCTTGGCGTTTTCACCGTAATTCACAGCGAACTCCAAAGATTTTTTGTTCAGTGCAGTCAAGGCGTCGTCGGCCACGCCCAGCGATCGGACATCGCCCAGGGCACGATTGACCTCCAACGCCGGCGCCATGGCCTGTTGAATCCCGACGACCGCCGCCGTCACACCGCCCATGCCCAAGCCGATCGTTTTAATGTGCTTTTCGCTTTGATCAGCAAGCTCGGAAAAGCCCATTTTCACCTTGCCCAGCGGCGCGGTGACCTTGTCCTGCAAGCTGAGAATGAAAGCCAGGCTGGCGCTACGGTCTGCCAAAGTCGTTATCCGTTCAGCGCAAGGGCGATGCCGTTAGCCACGGCGAACTCCATGCGTTTCCAGTATTCGTCCTCCAACCACTTGGCGGTTCCCATCGCCTCGGGCGTGGGTTCCGTACCAGGTAGCCATCGGTTCGTCAGGGCCATGAGCTGGCCCAAGCCGTTTTCGCTTAGGCGCTCAGCGTGCTCGTGCGCTTTTTTACGATCACCTCAACGTTCGGCGCGTACTCCTCGAGCAGCGCGCCGGCGATCTGCATCACCATTACCGGGTTGGCCAGCAACGGTTTCAACGTGGCCTTTTCCTCTTGCTTGACGGTGGTCATCAACAGGTTGTTGCCTGGGGCGACCTTGTTGGTTTGGGTCAGGGCGTTGAAATACTTGGTGACGTCAGCCGGGGTCAGGTTGAAGGTGAATTCCGCTTCGCC
Source organism: Pseudomonas sp. AIG (assembly GCF_977020205.1). Classification (NCBI taxonomy): domain Bacteria; kingdom Pseudomonadati; phylum Pseudomonadota; class Gammaproteobacteria; order Pseudomonadales; family Pseudomonadaceae; genus Pseudomonas; species Pseudomonas sp. AIG. The sequence continues at coordinate 3,133 of NZ_CDROCK010000100.1, forward strand.
GACTTCCAGGGTGATTTCGGTGTTGTTCTGTTGGCTCATGGGGTTGGTCTCTTGTAGAGGTTGGGAAAAGTGGTGTCCTGGGGTGCTGGCGATCGCAGGCACACGCCACGGGCGTATTGCTGGAGTCCGAGAATCATTTGCCGGCTTAGGGCCAGCTGATTACGGAGGGTGAAATAATCCGGTCGAGCGTCTGTTGCGAGTTCGGCGCGTCCTGCATCAGCCACGCGGGCGGTGCCGGCGGCGGCGGGCACAGATCCGGCGTCGGGACAGGTGGCTCGGACATGCAGCCGGCCAGTGCCACCGCCAACAGCGCGGCGCAGGCGCTCGTTTTCAGTGAGTGCATCGGTCAATTCCTTGGTGTTTCGTTGGTCGATCGCGTCCCGCTCGGCGAGCATTTCGCCGCTGATTCGGGCCGCTTCGCGCAACCCGACGACCTCCGTTTTCAGGCCTTTCAAGTCTTTCAGCGCTTCATCACGTTGATCCACAACCCGGATGAACCAATACAAGGGCACCAGGGCAGTAATCAGCATCACGATCAGCGCGAGCCGTAGCGGTGGAATCGTCATTTCAGACAAACCTCCACTTCAGCCAGCCGGCGGTTGTGCAGGCCTGGAACAAAGTGCTTGCGGCCCTGGGCGTCGGTCACATAAGCCCATACCGGCGTCTTGCCGTCCGGCGCCCATGCCAAAGCGTTGCAGCCCTCGGCGATCCGGCCGGCGTTGATAAGCGCGACCGCTCGACTGGCGCAGGTGCTGGTCACACCGAAGTTGTGGCCGTGACTGGTGAGGGCGTCGAACGTGTTCTGGCTGGCATTCGGGTTGGTGATGCACTCGGCAAGCTGCAACTGCGTTTTGCGGATCACCAGTTGCTCCACCTCGGCGCACTTGGCGGGTGACCAGTAGTCGCCAACGATGACCGGATATGGGCTGGTAAACCGAGTGATGCCCTTGCAAACCGTGGGTAGTCCCCCGGCGAGCTTGTCCGCATAAACGGTGTTCTGGCCGTTGCCTTCCCAAGTGCCCAGGAAGATCACCAACGGAGCGCTGGCCAGCGCAATCACACCGGCCTGAACCCTGCCGCGCAGGCTCATGGGAACCACGCTCGCAACAGTGCCGGCACGACCATTTGCAGCACGGAAGCGACCACCGTGAGAATGGTCAGCAAGCGGCCGACCTTCGCGCCGATGTCGTTCACCGCGACCGTCAGGGTCTGCTGACCAGCGTTCAGTTCCGACAGTTGCCCGGCCATATGTTCAAACCCTTGTTCCAGTTTGGTCACGCGGGTTGGCACGGTTTCGTGGCGGTCTTCCAGCTCGCCCAGCCTGTGTTCGAAGACAGCGAATTTCTGTTCCAGCGCTCCAAGGCGCAAGGCGTCAGTGGTCATCAGCGTTTACTCTGCTCAAAGCCCGTTTGGCACGGGACGCACCGCGTTTTACCGCCCAGTGCCTGCCGCGCCGGCGGGATCTCGTTGTCGCAGTCCTGGCAATGGGTCAGGCTCGGCCCGGCCGGCACAGGTGTCAGCAACTGGGCTTTGATCGCCTGGTCGCGTTGGCGCTGCTCCAGCTCCTGGGCGCGGTCGAACCAATCCACCATTAACGGATCCCCTCGATCTCGGTAGCGTCGAGGTACGGAACGCCGTTGATGTGAATAAAGTCCGGACTGGTGACGTCAAACGGCACCTTGTGCTTGGTCTTCTCGCCACCTTTGGGATCGATCGACAGCAAGCTGGAGATCTTCACCTTGCAGCCGAAGGCCTCCACGCGCAGTTCCTCGTCCTCGCCGGCCTTGGCGAAGAACACCGCATCGAACGGCTTGAGCTTGCGAAAGCTCCCGGCCGATCGCGCCGCATCGATCAGCAACTGGAAGTTGGAGCTGTCCAGTTCCAGTTCGCCCGCAGCGGCCACGTCGCCCTCCACGTAGCCGTCAGGCACGCCCCGGGTTTGGGCCACGGCCGAGTTGTCGGTGATGTCCAGGGTGCAGCTCTCGACGTGCAGCGACAGATCGCCCAGGCTCACGTCGAAGTTCTTGCCGCCAATTTTTGCCATGGGGCGTTACTCCGCTTTGTCAGTGGAAAGATCCAGGGCGATATTCGCCGTGAGGTCTTTCGGGCAGTTGAGGGGTTTGAGCTTGATGAAGGCCGCGACTTTGGTTTTGCTCTGCCACTCCAGCACCAGGTCGCCGTCTTTCGGCGGCTCGATGTCACCGGGGAACACCTCGCCGTTGAACTTGATGGACTTGGCCATCGCACGCAGTGGCGCCATCAGTTGGTTGGTGTTCACCGCCATGCTGTTGGGCGTGCTGTTCAAGCGGCGATCGGCGACACGGCGGATCAGCAGCGGGCGAATCAGCCGAGCGGCTTTGTCGGTGATGCGCAGGTATTCCACGACTTGAAAGTCACTGCCTGGGGTGTCCAGCATGTTGCAGTCACCCCAGTACACGCCTGGATAGTCTGGGTAGGTCTGAGTGACCGAGAACCGCGCCCGATCCAGTTCGCTGCGCACAGCGGACGGCAGCGGTATCAGCTCCATATCGATAGGCACGTCGCCAAGCCCCAACACCGGCCCGGTAGCCACGCGCATTGGACTATCCGCGATGCTGACTGCCGAATTCGCCAAGCGACCAGCCAGCACGCCCAGGTCATTACCGTGCAGTTGCGGCACCGGTGAAACGCGCGGCGCTGCCAGACCCGCTACCAACGCTTTTTGCTCGCTCAGGTACTGCGCCCAGGTCTGGTCGACGGCGATGCCGGCAGTGCTTGCCAGAAAGAAAACACGACGGCCGTAGGTGTTGTTCAGGGCGACGGCCGCGTCATTCATGGCCGATAGTTCGTCACCCTTCGCGACAGGCTTGGTGACGATGACCGCTTCCACCGACACCCCTTGTTGCTGGGTTTTCTCCAGAGCGGTGGCCCAGTCGCCTTCGAAGCCGATCGGGGCCGCCATGCATGCCCAGCGCTGGCCACCGTTCAAACGTGCGGCGGTGATTTGGGTTTTCAGATCGCTCGCCGGGACGCCCAGGGCGGCGTCCAGATCGCTGTCGGTGTTCAGCGGAATGACCTGGCCGACGTTTTTGGCGGCGGGGCCGATGAAAAGAAAGTAACGCTCAACCTCGGTGACGGCGCCCTGGCCTAGATTGAGATTGTCGACGGTGACTTGACCGAGTGCCATGC
>NZ_CDROCK010000101.1:0-6153 GCF_977020205.1 Pseudomonas sp. AIG
TGTCGCTATCGCGAGCAGGCTCACTCCTACAATTTGGAATGCGTTCCCCTGTAGGAGTGAGCCTGCTCGCGATGACGCCCTGTCAACCGCCGCTGATTTCTGAGGTGTCCTTGATCAGATGCGCCGCCAACGTCCGCAACGGCCCCAACTGCCGGCAGATCAACGCCAACTGCGTCTGCACCAACCGCTGTCCTTCATCGATCTCATCGGCCATCTGTTCCAGCTCATTGGCCAGCGCTTCTTCTTCGTCACTCTGAATCGCCACCGGCTGCTTGTTCGCCAGCCCTTGGGCGATTTCATCGATGCTCGTCGCCAGTTTCACCCCGGCGCCATCAATCAAATGCTCACGCACATCCGCCGGCAACTGGGTCTCGCGATGCGCGCCAAGCCCTGACAGATAACTCAACAGCGTGTGCGACAACACCAGAAAGCGGAAACCGACATCCGCTTCCTTCCGGAAATGCCCCGGCTCCATGAGCATGTTCGCCAGCGTTGTCGACAGCGCCGCATCGGCGTTGTGCGCGTTGCGTCGGGCCAGACGATAGGCGAGGTCGTCGCTCTTGCCGGCGGCGTATTGCTGCATGATCTGGCGCAGGTAGATGCTGTTGCAGGTCAGGGTGTTGGCCAGCACTTTGTTCAGCCGTCGACCCTGCCAGTCCGGCAGGAACAGGAACACCGTCAGGCCGGCAATCAGGCTGCCGAGCAAGGTATCGAACAACCGTGGCAGGAACAGCCCGTAACCGTCACCGACCTGGTTGAAGCAGAACAGCACCATGATGGTGATCGCCGCCGTCGCCAAGGTGTAGCGGGTGGTGCGGTTGGTAAAGAACACCACGCCGGCAGCGATGGCGAAACACGACTGCACCAGTGGGCTTGGGAACAGATCGAACAGCGCCCACGCCACGGTCAGGCCGATGGCGGTGCCGAAAATTCGCTGACCGAGTTTGCGCCGCGTCGCGCCGTAGTTCGGCTGGCAGACAAACAGGGTGGTGAGGATGATCCAATAGCCCTGCGACGGGTGAATCAGATGCACCATGCCGTAGCCGATACTCAGCGCCAATGGCAGGCGCAGGGCATGACGGAATAGCAAAGAGGTCGGCGTCAGCTGCGTGCGCAGGCGAACCCAGACGTCCTTGAGATTGCGCGGCGAGCGGTCGAGCAGGCTGCTGTCGGTCGCATCGGCCAAGGCGTCGGGATTACTCGCGTCGCTGAGCAAACGGTCGAGAGTGCCAAGGTTGGCCGCCAGTGCGCGCAACGAACGCAGGAGTCCGCGCCATGCCGGGTTGCTCTGGATGCGCAGGTGTTCGAGGGAGGCGTCGAGGTCGCTCAGGGCTTCGGCGAAACTCGCGTCGTAAATGAACGGCTGGCGCAACTGGATCGACTCGGCCAGTGCTCGGCAAGCTTTGCCTTGCTGGCGCAGCAGGCGTTGGCAGCGGAACAGCACATCACTGTGGAAGAACGCTTCGGCCAGTGCGTTGTACGGATAGTGCGAGGAACTGGCGCGTTCGTGGATGTCCTGAGCGAGGAAGTACAGCTTCAGGTAGCGACTGACTTTCGAGCCGGGGCGGCCGTTGCCGACGCGGTGCAGGATGATTTCCTTGGCACTGTTCAGCGCCGCCACCACACGGCCGTTCTGCTGGGCCAGTTCCAGACGCCGCGCTTCGACGTCCATCTGCCGGATCGGCTCGAACAGCGACGATTTCAGCTTCAGGTAAAAACCCAGTTCACGGAACAACCGCGCCAGACTCTGCTGCACCGGCTGGTTGGAAAACAGCGCCTGCCACAGCACCGAGAGCAAGCCGTACCACGCGGCGCCGGCAACGAGCAGCATCGGCTCGTGCCAGAAATCGGTGACCGCGCCGCCGCGCTGATCAACGCCGATCATCGTGTACACCGACAGAATCAACGTCGCCGAGGCAATCGCGCCATAACGCTCGCCGAGCGCACCGAGCATGGTCAGGCCGAAACTGGCCAGCGCCAAAGCAATGGCAAAGACGATGGGGTAGGGGAAGAGTAATTCGACCGACAGCGCGGCGATGCTGAAACACACCAGCGTCACCGCGAGAGCATTGAGGCGGCCCTGCCAACTGTCGTCGGTTTCGGCCAGGGCGCTGGCGATGATGCCGAGGAACAACGGGATCAGCAGGCCCATTTCATCCTGATACCAGCACAGCGCCATGCTGCCGGTCAGGGCGATGAACACCCGCACGCTGTAGCTGAATTTATCCAGCGCCCACAGGCGCCGCAAAGACTGACGAAACGAGGTCGAGGACATGAAGTGCGAAGGCCTTCCGAGGCGATGCCGCTAAATTGAGCCAGTAATGACGCCGACGCAATGGCGCCGATCACATCTGACAGCAAAAAGTGTTCCTTACTGCATCACACATAACAACTGTAGGAGTGAGCCTGCTCGCGATAGCGGTGTGTCAGTCACCGAATTTATTGGCTGACAGACCGCTATCGCGAGCAGGCTCACTCCTACAAGGTTTTGCGTTTGATTCTGGATTAAGCGTACTGCGCGGCGGCGTAGCCGGAGGCCCACGCCCACTGGAAGTTGAAGCCGCCCAGATGGCCAGTGACGTCGAGCACTTCGCCGATGAAGTACAGGCCCGGGCTTTTCAGCGATTCCATGGTTTTCGACGACACTTCGCGGGTGTCGACGCCACCCAGTGTGACCTCGGCCGTGCGATAACCTTCCGTGCCCGCCGGCACGACTTTCCAGCTGCCCAGCTTCTCGGCGATTTCCGCCAGCTCAGCGTGGGTGTATTGCTTCATCGGCTTGGACACGAACCAGTTGTCCGCCAGCAAATTGGCCATCTTCTTGGTGAAGATTTCACCGAGCAGGGTTTTCAACTCGCTGTTCGGGCGCTCGGCCACTTGCTCTTGCAACCAGCTCGCCGCGTCATGATCCGGCAACAGGTTGATCTCCACCGTGTCGCCGGATTCCCAGAACGAGGAAATCTGCAAAACCGCCGGGCCACTGAGGCCACGGTGAGTGAACAGGATGTTCTCGCGAAAGCTCTGATCGTTGCAGCTGACCAGACAATCCACCGACGTCCCCGACAACTCGGTGCAGAGTTCCTTGAGCTGATCGGTGATGGTGAACGGCACCAGGCCCGCGCGGGTCGGCAGCAGTTCATGGCCGAACTGCTTGGCGACCTGATAACCGAAACCGGTGGCGCCCAGCGTCGGGATGGACAGACCGCCGGTGGCGATCACCAGCGACTGGCACTGAATCTGGCCGAGGGTGGTGTGGAGCAGGTAACCGCTTTCGAGCTTCTCGATCGTTTGAATCGACGTGTCCAGATGCAGCTCGACGCCGGCCTGATCGCACTCGGTGAGGAGCATTTCGAGAATGTCGCTGGATTTGTTATCGCAGAACAACTGGCCGAGTTTCTTCTCGTGGTACGGCACGGCGTGTTTGCCGACCATGCCGATGAAATCCCACTGGGTGTAACGCGCCAGCGCGGATTTGCAGAAATGCGGATTCTGCGAGAGGAAATTGCTCGGCTCGGTGTACATGTTGGTGAAATTGCAGCGGCCACCGCCCGACATCAGGATTTTCTTGCCGGCCTTGTTCGCGTGGTCGAGCAGCAATACCTGACGCCCACGCCCGGCGGCGGTCAGTGCACACATCAACCCAGCGGCGCCAGCGCCAATGATCACGACTTCGGTAGAGCGCAAAACGGTGTCCTCACACAATGATCGTTCCCACGCTCTGCGTGGGAATGCCGCCATGGACGCTCTGCGTCCGTTGTTGTGTGACGCGGAGCGTCACGGGATGCATCCCCACGCGGAGCGTGGGAACGATCAGGTCAGAGGATACGTACGCGCAGCGAACGGCCCTTGATCTTGCCGTCGTTCAAACGCTGCAAGGCCTGCATGGCTACGGTGCGATCCACGGCGACGTAAGCCTGGAAATCGAAGATCGCGATCTTGCCAACCTGTGCACCGGGAATGCCGGCATCACCCGTCAATGCACCCAGAATGTCGCCCGGGCGAACCTTGTCTTTACGGCCCGCACCGATGCACAGCGTGGTCATCGGCGGTTGCAGCGGGGCGAGGCCCTGGGACTTGAGGTTATCGACCTGATCCCAGTTCAACGGCGATTTTTGCAGCTGTTCGATGGCTTGAGCACGATGCGCTTCGCCCGGAGCAACCAGGCTGATCGCGATGCCTTTCTCGCCAGCACGTCCGGTACGGCCAACACGGTGAATGTGGATTTCCGAATCACGCGCCAGTTCGACGTTGATCACCATGTCCAGCGCATCGATGTCCAGACCACGGGCGGCGACGTCGGTGGCGACCAGTACCGAGGTACTGCGGTTGGCGAACATGGCCAATACCTGATCGCGGTCACGCTGTTCCAGATCGCCGTGCAGGCCGACGGCGGAAATGCCTTTGGCGGTCAGGTGATCAACGGTTTCCTGCACTTGCTGCTTGGTGAAGCAGAACGCCACGCACGACGCCGGGCGGAAGTGGTGCAGGACTTTGGTCACCACGCTCATGCGATCTTCCGGGGAAATCTCGTAGAAACGCTGCTCGATCTGCGTGTCATCGTGAAACGCCTCGGCTTTCACCGTTTGCGGGTCACGCATGAACTTCGACGCCAACTGTTTGATGCCCACCGGGTAAGTCGCGGAGAACAGCAGGGTCTGACGACGCTCCGGGGTCTTGACGATGATGTCTTCGATGGCGTCGTAGAAACCCATGTCGAGCATGCGGTCGGCTTCATCGAGGATCAGCGTGTTCAGGCCATCGAGGACCAGCGAACCCTTGCGCAGGTGCTGCTGAATACGGCCCGGGGTACCAACGATGATGTGTGCGCCGTGTTCCAGCGAAGCGATCTGCGGGCCGAACGACACGCCGCCGCACAGGGTCAGGACTTTGATGTTGTCTTCGGCGCGGGCCAGACGACGGATTTCCTTGGCGACCTGGTCGGCCAGCTCGCGCGTCGGGCAGATCACCAGTGCCTGGCAACCGAAGTAGCGCGGATTGATCGGGTTGAGCAGGCCGATGCCGAACGCGGCGGTCTTGCCGCTGCCGGTCTTGGCCTGGGCGATCAGGTCCATCCCCTTGAGGATCACCGGCAAGCTCTGCGCCTGGATCGGCGTCATCTGGGCATAACCGAGGGATTCGAGGTTAGCCAGCATGGCGGCGGACAGCGGCAGAGTATTAAAAGCGGTGGCGATGGTGGTCACGGGACTGGCCTGCAAAACAAAATGTCGCGCAGTGTAGCAGCCCCGTGCCACTTTCTTCGAAAGTTCTGGACGAACAGTGATTAATGTTCGATGTGTTCTTCCGGGCGTTTGGCGCGGCGGCCGTCTTCTTTCGACAGTTGCGAGAAGATCGTCGCGGCAAGCATCGCCATGATCCCGACCGTGACGAAGGTCAGCTGGAACGCGCCGAGCACGGTGTCCACGCCATCGTTACCGATCTCTGCCGTAAACCCACCGAGCAACGCACCGGCGCACGCCACCCCGAGACTCAGCGACAACTGCGCCACCACCGAGAGCAAGCTGTTGCCACTGCTGGCGCTCGCATCGTCGAGGTCGATCAGCGTTACGGTGTTCATCGCGGTGAATTGCAGCGAGTTGATCGCCCCTAGCACTGCCAGCAGACACAGCAGTAGCCAGTACGGCGTCTGTTCGCTGACCAGGCCCATGCTCGCCAGCATGATCCCCAGCGCCAGGGTGTTGCCGGTGAGGACGATGCGATAACCCAGACGCTCGATCAGCGGCCGCGCCACCCACTTGGCGATCATCGCCGCAGCCGCCAGCGGCAGCATGCTCATCCCCGCTTGCGACGGCGAATAGCCGAGCGCCACTTGCAGCAGCAACGGCACCAGAAACGGCAGTGCGCCGCTGCCCAAACGCGCGAAGAGGTTGCCGAGGATACCGACAGCAAACGTGCGGGTCTTGAACAGCGACGGTGCGAACAACGGGTTTTCGATGTGCCCGGCGCGCAACCAGTACGCCGCCAGACAGGCCATGCCGCCGAACAGCAGCAACATCACCCGCAGGTGCGGCAGGTGCAATTCGCCGAGGCCTTCCATGGCGATGGTGATGAGGATCATTGCCGCGCCGAACAGCAGGAAGCCGAGGCTATCGAAGCGCGTGCGTTCGGTGCCGCGCAGGTCGGGGATGAATTTCC
>NZ_CDROCK010000102.1:0-6036 GCF_977020205.1 Pseudomonas sp. AIG
CGGTCATCACCCGCCAGAACGGCGAATAACTGCTGGTGTTGGCCACCTTCGCGCCTTGGGCTTCGACTTCCTTTTCCCACGCGGCCTTCAAACCGGCCTCGGTGGTTGGTACGCCGGCGTCGGCGATCACCTTTTTAAAATCGACCTGGCTCATAGACTTACCTCAATCGAACCAAATTTCAGGGTTTTCGCAGTGACCAGGTACACGCCTGGTTCCTGCTGGGTGATGCGTGCCGTGCCCGGCACCAGGCGCTGGTCGTCCTCCACCAACAGTTCCAGTTGCTGGATGCAGTCGCGCTGCCGCAGCCGATCGCGCTCGGCCACCAGCGTCACTAGCAACCCGCTGTCGCGGATCATGTGAGCGATGTCCTGGGCGATGCAGGCGCGGTCATCGACCAACAGCGGCTGGTGGGATGGATCCAGTGCCAGGTCGTTGTCGATGATCAACAGGTCTACGTACTCGCTCATCCGCCGACCGCCATAGCGACCATGTTTTCCACCTCCAGCGGGTTCATAGGTTTGCTGGTGTGAATGTTCACGTTCTCCACATGCGTGCCCTTGTTCTGGCTGCTGTTGTTGTTCTGGATGCTGGTCAGCAGGCCACCGGGCGGCACCGCTGAAGGGCGCGCCGGCGAAAGGCTGGGGATTGCCGCGTTGATGGTTTGCTGGGCTTTCTGCGCGGCGTTGGCTGTGTCGGCGGCATTGGTCGCGGCATCGACGCCGGGCACTTCAGGCATGCCGCCGAAACGCGCTTCGATATTCACGCCCGGGATGCTGTTCAGCAGCTCGATCACGCCGTTTACGGCCTTGGTGAAAATGCCGACGATGCTGTCCCATGCGGCCTTGGCCATGCCTGACCAACCGCCCATGGAGTTAAACCAGTCGGACAGTTTCTGGAGCTTGTCAGCGACGAACTGGAACGCGGCCGTGTTCATTAGGGCAGATGTCCATTCGTCCCAGTAGTGAACCGCCGCGACAATGACCGCCACCAGGGCGAGAACCCCGGCCACGATCCACACCATCGGGTTGGCCAGCAGCGCCGCGTTGACCAGCCAGATCGCGCCCTGCCATAGCAGCATGGCGCCGCGAACCAGTGCTAGACCGGCGCTGAGCGTGTAGATCACGGCCATGTAAGCCAGGATCGCCAGTTTCTGCAGGACGAAGCCGGCGACCGTGCGCAGATTCAGCATCTGAACAACCTTCCACACCGACACCAGGCCCAGCCAGGTCATCCGCGCAACGCCGACCACGACGGTCAACAACGACATGGCGCCAATGATCGCCATGATGGTCAGTGCGGTGATGCCGATCACCCGGGTAATGTTGGGAAACAGCTGCGACCAACGCACCAGGGTTTTGCCGATGTCGACCATCTTGTTCATGAACGGCGTCAGTACCGGGATCAGCACCTGGCCAAACACCACCCGCATGACTTCGACCAGGGACGCCCACTGTTGCCACGGGTCGACCATGGCCCGGGCCATCTGCTCGGCGTTCTCCAGTCCGCGCACCTTGCCCAACTGCTCGATGCCGTTACGCAGTCGATCGGTGTCCTTGGCCAACGCGCCGATCACCTGGGCGCCTTCCCCGCCGAAAGCCTCCATTAACTTGGCCCCGGCTGACGCGCTGGTCAGATCACCGAACTTGCCCTGCAGCTTGTCCAGAATCGCCACCATCGGCAGCACCTTGCCCTGCTGGTCGGTGAACTTCATGCCGAGTTTTTCTGACGCCGCGCCGATGTTCTCGAAGAACGCTTTGTAGCGTCCGCCGGCGTCGCCGCCCTCCATGGTGCTGCTGAGCGTGCCGATCACCGCCATCTGTTCGGCAAGATCGACGCCGGATGTGGTGGCGATCGCGCCGGCTTCCTTGAACGCATCTTTCATCGCCGCGCCGCTGGTGCGAAACAGCTGCACAGCCAGCGCCGTTTGCCCGCCGAGTTTTTCCACCCACGCGCCCTTCCCCATCGCATCGGCCTGGGACTTCTGCAGGTTGTAGAGCGTGCCGACGTATTCGCCCATGGTTTCGGCATCGGACTTGGTGGCCTTCGCCAGCAAGTTGCTGGTGTTGGTGAACGTGGCGAGTTGATTGCCAGCAAGCCCCTTGATGGCGCCCTCGATCAAGTAAGCCGAGGCCACAAAATCCTTGGCGTTCTCGCCATAGCTCACCGCGAACTGCAGCGACTTGGCATTGAGTGCCGACAACGCATCCTCGGCCACGCCCAACGATCGGACGTCGCCCAGGGCGCGATTGACCTCCAGCGCCGGTTCCATGGACTCACGGATCCCGACCACAGCAGCGGTCACGCCGCCCAGGCCAAGCCCGATTGTCTTTATGTGTTTTTCACTCTGATCGGCAAGCTCGGAAAAACCCATTTTCACCTTGCCCAGAGGCGCGGTGACCTTGTCCTGCAAGCTGAGAATGAAAGCCAGGCTGGCGCTACGGTCTGCCAAAGTCGTTACCCGTTCAGCGCAAGGGCGATGCCGTTAGCCACGGCGAACTCCATGCGTCTCCAGTGTTCGTCCTCCAGCCACTTGGCCGTCCCCATCGCCTCGGGCGTGGGTTCGGCACCAGGAAGCCAGCGGTTCGTCAGGGCCATCAACTGGCCCAGTCCGTTTTCGCTTAGGCGCTCAGCGTGCTCGAGCGCTTTTTTACGATCACCTCAACGTTGGGCGCGTACTCCTCGAGCAGCGCGCCGGCGATCTGCATCACCATCACCGGGTTGCCCAGCAGCGGTTTCAGCACGGTTTTTTGTTCCTGCAGCACAGTGGTCATCAACAGGTTGTTGCCCGGGGCGACCTTGTTGGTTTGGGTCAGGGCGTTGAAATACTTGGTGACATCGGCTGGGGTCAGGTTGAAGGTGAATTCATGTTCGCCGACTTCCAGGGTGATTTCGGTGTTGTTCTGTTGGCTCATTGGGTAGATCTCTTGTTGAGGTTGGGAAAAGTGGTGTCCTGGTGCGCTGGCGATCGCTGGCACACGCCACGGACGTATTGCTGCAGTCCGAGAATCATTTGCCGGCTTAAAGCGAGCTGGTTACGGAGGGTGAAATAATCCGGTCGAGCATCTGCTGCGAGTTCGGCGCGTCCTGCATCAGCCATGCGGGCGGTGCCGGCGGTGGCGGGCACAGATCCGGCGGCGGGACAGATGGCGCGGACATGCAACCGGCCAGTGCCATCGCCAACAGCGCGGCGCAGGCGCTCGTTTTCAGTGAGTGCATCGGTCAATTCCTTGGTGTTTCGTTGGTCGATCGCGTCCCGTTCAGCCAGCATCTCGCCGCTGATGCGTACCGCTTCCCGCAGGCCACTCGCTTCCCATTTCGCGCTATCACGCTCGCGCCTGGCTTCGTCGCGCTGGCCTTCGAGGGCGTCAAAACCGATCCAGGCGACCAGGCACAACACGACCAGGAACAAGGCTTGGCGCAGCATCACAAGCCCTCCGCACACAGCCGGGATTCGGCCAGCCGGCGGTTGTGCAGGCCTTGAACGAAGCGCTTGCGGCCTTGGGTGTCGGTCACATACGCCCATACCGGTGTCTTGCCGTCCGATGCCCAGGCCAACGCCCTGCAGCCGTCAGCAATGCGGCCGGCGTTGATCAACGCCACCGCCCGACTGGCGCAAGTGCTGGGCACACCGACGTTGTGGCCATGGCTGGTCAGCGCGTCGAAAGTGTTCTGGCTCACGTCCGGGTTGGTGATGCAGTCGGCCAGCTGCAGCTGGTTTTTGCGGATCACCATCTGCTCCACCTCCGCGCAACGATCGGGCGACCAGTAGTCACCGACTACCACCGGGAACGGGCTGGTGTGTCGGGTGATGCCCTTGCAGACAGTGGGCAGTCCGCTGGCCAACTTGTCGGCATAGACGGTGTTCTGGCCACGGCCTTCCCAAGTACCCAGAAAGATCACCAGCGGCGTGCTGGCCAGCGCGATCGCACCGGCCATGATCCTGCCGCGCAGGCTCATGGGAACCACACCCGCAACAGTGCCGGCACAACCATCTGCAGCACAGAAGCGACCACCGTGAGAATGGTCAGCAAGCGGCCGACCTTGGCGCCGATGTCATTCACCGCGACCGTCAGGGTCTGTTGGCCAGCGTTCAGTTCCGACAGTTGCCCGGCCATGTGTTCGAACCCCTGTTCCAACTTGGTCACGCGGGTAGGCACGGTTTCGTGGCGATCTTCCAACTCGCTCAGCCGGTGTTCAAATACGGCGAATCTCTGCTCAAGCGTTCCGAGGCGTGCGGCGTCAGTGGTCATCAGCGTTTACTCTGCTCAATGCCCGTCTGGCACGGGACACACCGCGTTTTACCGCCCAGTGCCTGGCGCGCCGGCGGGATCTCGTTGTCGCAGTCCTGGCAATGGGTCAGGCTTGGCCCGACCGGCACAGGCGTCAGCAGCTGGGCCCTGATCGCCTGGTCACGTTGGCGTTGCTCCAGCTCCTGGGCGCGGTCGAACCAGTCCACCATTAACGGATCCCCTCGATCTCGGTAGCGTCGAGGTACGGAACGCCGTTGATGTGAATGAAGTCCGGACTGGTGACGTCAAACGGCACCTTGTGTTTGGTCTTCTCGCCACCTTTCGGGTCGATCGACAACAGGCTGGAGATCTTCACCTTGCAGCCGAAGGCTTCCACGCGCAGTTCCTCGTCTTCGCCGGCCTTGGCGAAGAACACTGCGTCAAACGGCTTGAGCTTGCGGAAGCTGCCCGCCGATCGCGCCGCGTCGATCAGCAATTGAAAGTTGGAGCTATCCAGTTCCAGTTCGCCGGCAGCGGCCACGTCGCCCTCCACGTAGCCGTCAGGCACGCCCCGGGTTTGGGCCACGGCCGAGTTGTCGGTGATGTCCAGGGTGCAGCTCTCGACGTGCAGCGACAGATCGCCCAGGCTCACGTCGAAGTTCTTGCCGCCAATTTTTGCCATGGGGCGTTACTCCGTTTTGTCAGTGGAAAGATCCAGGGCAATGTTCGCCGTGAGGTCTTTCGGGCAGTTGAGGGGTTTAAGCTTGATGTAGGCCGCGACCTTGGTTTTGCTCAGCCATTCCAGTACCAGGTCGCCGTCTTTCGGCGGCTCGATATCACCGGGGAACACCTCGCCGGCGAACTTGACGGACTTGGCCATGGCACGCAGTGGCGCCATCAGTTGATTGGTGTTCACCGCCATGCTGTTGGGTGTGCTGTTCAAGCGGCGATCAGCGACACGGCGGATCAGCAGCGGACGGATCAGGCGCGCGGCCTTGTCGGTGATGCGCAGGTATTCCACGACCTGAAAGTCACTACCCGGGGTATCCAACATGTTGCAGTCACCCCAGTACACGCCCGGGTAGTCCGGATAGATCTGCGACACGGAGAGCCGTGCGCGATCCAGCTCGCTGCGCACAGCGGACGGCAGCGGGACCAGCTCGATATCAATAGGTGTTTCGCCAAGCCCCAACACCGGGCCGGTGGCTACGCGCATCGGGCTATCAGCGATGCTGACGGACGAATTGGCCAAGCGGCCCGCCAGCACGCCGAGATCATTGCCGTGAAGCTGCGGGATCACCGCTACGCGCGGAGCGGCAAGGCCTGCGACCAACGCCTTTTGCTCAGTGAGGTATTGCGCCCAGGCCTGGTCGACGGTGACGCCAGCACTGCTGGCCAAGAAAAACACGCGACGGCCGTAGGTGTTGTTGAGAGCGACAGCCGCGTCATGCATAACCGACACTTCGTCAGCCTTCACCACCGGTTTGGTGACAATCACCGCTTCCACAGAAACGCCTTGTTGCTGGCTTTTCTCCAACGCGGAGGCCCAATCGCCCTCAGCGCCGATCGGAGCCGCCATGCACGCCCAGCGCTGGCCACCGTTCTGGCGAGCGGCCGTGATTTGCGTTTTAAGATCGCTGGCTGGAACACCCAGCGCGGCGTCCAGATCGCTGTCTGTGTTCAGCGGGATGAACTGGCCGACGTTCTTGGCGGCCGGGCCAATAAAAAGAAAGTAACGCTCAACCTCTGTCACGGCGCCCTGGCCTAGATTGAGATTGTCGACGGTGACTTGACCGAGTGCCATGC
>NZ_CDROCK010000103.1:0-6014 GCF_977020205.1 Pseudomonas sp. AIG
GAGCCCCAGCGAGCGGGCCGCACGCAGGAGCAAGCGTTTTTTTGCTTACTTTTTTGAGGCGTTTGTCAAAAAAGTGAGTCGCCGTCAGGGCGAAACCCTAAGCCGCCATCACCGAAAAAACGGATATACACACCCAACACCCCCAACATGGTCGGCCCAAAGGCCGCCAAGTCCAAAGCGTGAACCCTGTCAAAACCCTGAACACACAATCAGAAACACCGCCCCCCATTGAAACCACCCAAGCCCTGCCCCATCTAAGACCCATATCCCATTGCGCAGGTGCCCCATGAGCGACCAGCAAGAATTCCCGGAAAACCCCGACGACTACAGCGAAGCCGAACACATCGAACACACCGCCTCCGGCAAAGGCCTCGCCCTGCCCGGCCAGAACCTGCCGGACAAGGTCTACATCATCCCGATCCACAACCGCCCGTTCTTCCCGGCCCAGGTCCTGCCGGTCATCGTCAACGAAGAACCCTGGGCCGAAACCCTCGAACTGGTCAGCAAATCCGAACACCACTCCCTGGCCCTGTTCTTCATGGACACGCCTCAGGAAGACCCGCGCCACTTCAACACCGACGCGCTGCCGCAATACGGCACCCTGGTCAAAGTCCACCACGCCAGTCGCGAAAACGGCAAACTGCAATTCGTCGCCCAAGGCCTCAGCCGCGTACGCATCAAAACCTGGCTCAAACACCACCGCCCACCGTATCTGGTCGAAGTCGAATACCCGCATCAGCCCACCGAGCCGACCGACGAGGTCAAGGCCTACGGCATGGCGCTGATCAACGCGATCAAAGAACTGCTGCCGCTCAACCCGCTGTACAGCGAAGAACTGAAAAACTACCTCAATCGCTTCAGCCCCAACGATCCGTCGCCACTCACCGACTTCGCCGCCGCCCTGACCTCCGCCACCGGCCCCGAACTGCAGGGCGTGCTCGACTGCGTGCCGATGCTCAAGCGCATGGAAAAAGTCCTGCCGATGCTGCGCAAGGAGGTCGAAGTCGCGCGCCTGCAAAAAGAGATCTCCGCAGAAGTAAACCGCAAGATCGGCGAGCATCAGCGCGAGTTCTTCCTCAAGGAACAACTCAAGGTCATCCAGCAGGAACTCGGCCTGACCAAGGACGACCGCAGCGCCGACCTCGAACAGTTCGAGCAGCGCCTGGAAGGCAAAGTCCTGCCGGCGCAGGTGCAGAAACGCCTCGAAGAGGAAATGAACAAGCTGTCGATCCTCGAGACCGGTTCGCCGGAATACGCGGTGACCCGCAACTACCTCGACTGGGCGACTTCGGTGCCGTGGGGCGTGTACGGCGACGACAAACTGGACCTCAAGCACGCGCGCAAAATCCTCGACAAACACCACGCTGGCCTCGACGACATCAAGGATCGCATCCTCGAATTCCTCGCCGTCGGTGCTTATAAAGGTGAGATCAGCGGCTCTATCGTGCTGCTGGTCGGCCCGCCGGGGGTGGGTAAAACCAGCGTCGGCAAATCCATCGCCGAATCCCTTGGCCGACCGTTCTACCGCTTCAGCCTCGGCGGCATGCGCGACGAAGCCGAGATCAAGGGCCACCGCCGCACCTACATCGGCGCGCAGCCGGGCAAACTGGTGCAGGCGTTGAAAGACGTCGAAGTGATGAACCCGGTGATCATGCTCGACGAGATCGACAAGATGGGCCAGAGCTACCAGGGCGACCCGGCCTCGGCGCTGCTGGAAACCCTCGACCCGGAACAGAACGTCGAATTCCTCGACCACTACCTCGACCTGCGCATGGACCTGTCGAAAGTCCTCTTCGTCTGCACCGCCAACACCC
Source organism: Pseudomonas sp. AIG (assembly GCF_977020205.1). Taxonomy (NCBI): domain Bacteria; kingdom Pseudomonadati; phylum Pseudomonadota; class Gammaproteobacteria; order Pseudomonadales; family Pseudomonadaceae; genus Pseudomonas; species Pseudomonas sp. AIG. The sequence goes on from NZ_CDROCK010000103.1 coordinate 1,815, forward strand.
TCGATTCGATTCCGGGTCCGTTGCTCGACCGCATGGAAGTGATTCGCCTGTCGGGCTACATCACCGAAGAAAAAGTCGCCATCGCCAAGCGTCACCTGTGGCCGAAACTGCTGGAAAAGGCCGGCGTGTCCAAGGGCAGCCTGAGCATCAGCGACAGCGCACTCAAAGCCTTGATCGACGGTTACGCCCGTGAAGCCGGCGTGCGCCAGCTCGAGAAACAAATGGGCAAACTGGTGCGCAAAGCGGTGATGAAACTCATCGACGACCCGAAAGCGGTGATCAAGCTCGGGCCGAAAGATCTGGAGGCGTCACTGGGTCATCCGGTGTTCCGCAACGAACAAGTGTTGTCCGGCACCGGCGTGATTACCGGTCTGGCCTGGACCAGCATGGGCGGCGCGACTCTGCCGATTGAAGCGACGCGAATTCATACGCTCAACCGTGGCTTCAAACTCACCGGGCAACTGGGTGATGTGATGAAGGAGTCGGCGGAGATCGCCTACAGCTACGTCAGCTCGCACCTGAAACAGTTCGGCGGTGATGCGAAGTTCTTCGACGAAGCCTTCGTCCACCTGCACGTACCCGAGGGCGCGACACCGAAAGACGGCCCAAGCGCCGGCGTGACCATGGCCAGTGCGTTGTTGTCTCTGGCGCGTAATCAGCCACCCAAGAAAGGCGTGGCGATGACCGGCGAACTGACGCTGACCGGGCATGTGCTGCCGATTGGCGGGGTGCGTGAGAAGGTGATTGCGGCGCGGCGGCAGAAGATCTTTGAGCTGATTTTGCCGGAGCCGAATCGGGGGAATTTTGAGGAATTGCCGGATTATTTGAAGGAAGGGATTACGGTGCACTTCGCGAAGAAGTTTGCGGATGTAGCAAAGATCCTGTTCTGACAGACAGCCCCTCATCGGAACGCCGCCCAGCCCTCTCCCACAGGGAGAGGGAGCCGACCGAGTTGTCTTGCGCTATACATCGACCTGAAACACCGAGTCGATTATGGATTCAATGATCTATTTCAGGTCGGTGGACTTCTGGAAAATCCCCCGGTCAGTCCCCTCTCCCTCTGGGAGAGGGTTAGGGTGAGGGCCGCCACTGTCACACTTTGTCTCATCTTCAGTTATGCTCGCCGTTCGTCGTGAACGCCCGGAGCCGCTGACCTTATGTCCCCCACTCGCCTGTTTCTCCCCCTCGCCCTCTCGCTGCTGGCCGCTTGCGCCACGCAACCGAAACACAACGTGACCGTGGAAAAACAAAGCGAATGCCCTGTGCGGCTGACCAACGGGCAAAACCTCATCATCATGCTGCCAAGCAACCCGACCACCGGTTATCGCTGGGCTATTCAGGATTCCGCCGGCGGTGTGCTGCGTGCACTCAGCCCGGAGGTCTACAGCAATCCGGAAGACGCCGGCGTCGTCGGTGCAGCAGGTCTGTCGACCTGGCGTTTCCAGGCCTTCGCCCCCGGCACCGGGCGTCTGCGCCTGACCTCGCAACAACCGTGGGCACCGGAAGTGTTGCCGGTAGAAACCTTTGACTGCGCCATTTCGGTGAATTGATCGTGGGCTGGCTGATTCTGGCGCTGATGGGCGCGGTGACCTTTCTTTACGGCGTCAGCACCCATGCGGCGCTGCTCTGCCTGTTGGTCAAACCGCTGCCAGTGCTGGCGTTGCTCGGCTGGCTGCACGATGCGCCGCCCAGCGACTATCGGCGCTGGATCAGTCTCGGGCTGATTTTCTCGTTACTGGGTGATGTGTTGCTGGCGTGGCCGGGCGATCTGTTTGTATTCGGCCTCGGTGCGTTTCTGGTCGCGCATCTGGCGTATCTGAAAGCTTATTTGAGTGACTGCAAGCGTCTGGCGATTCTGCCGCTGGTACTCGCTCTCGGTGTTGGCGCGGTATTGCTGGGGATTTTGATTTCCAGTGGACTCGGGCCGTTGCTGTTGCCGGTGATCGTTTACGGCACGGCGATCAGCGCAATGCTCTGGCGCGCCCTCGCCCGCCTCGGCACCGATGTGCCCAAGCGTTCGGCGCTACTGGCGGCGGGCGGTGCGCTGGCGTTTGTGTTCTCCGACAGCGTGATCGGTATCGACCGTTTCGTCGCCCCTTTCCACGCCGCACCTTACGTCATCATCCTGAGCTACTGGCTGGGCCAGTGGGGCATTGCCGCCTCGGCGTTCTCCCAGACTAAACGGATCTGATCGTTCCCACGCTCCGCATGGGAATGCATCCTGTGACGCTCCGCGTCACTTACGCAGGGACGCAGAGCGTCCGGGGCGGCGTTCCCACGCAGAGCGTGGGAACGATCACTGGCAAAAAAGCGCTTTATCAGACAACCCAAGCATCCCCGCGCCCTTTTGGCTAAAATGCCGGCCTTTCCACCGACACCGCCGGAACCGCCGTGAGCAAAGAACCCGATCGTATTTTCGCCAAGCCCTTGGCCCAGGTGCCTGACTTCGCCTTCAACGAAGACGTGGTACGGGTGTTCCCGGACATGATCAAGCGCTCGGTGCCGGGTTACCCGACCATCGTCGAAAACCTCGGCGTGCTCGCCGCGCAGTTCGCCCAGCCGAACAGCGTACTCTACGACCTCGGCTCATCGCTGGGCGCGGTCACTCAAGCGCTGCGCCGTCATGTGCGCACCGACGGTTGCCGAGTGATCGCTGTGGATAACTCGGCGGCGATGGTCGAGCGCTGCCGCGAATACCTCAACGGTCAGGATTCGATGTTCCAGGAGTTGCTGCCGGTGGAAGTGATTGAAGGCGACATCCTCGCCCTCGACTTCCAGCCTGCCTCGGTGGTGGCATTGAACTTCACCCTGCAATTCATCGCCCCGGATCAGCGTACCGCGTTGCTCTCGCGCATTCGCCAATCGCTGCTACCGGGCGGCGCGCTGATTCTGTCGGAGAAGCTGCGATTCAACGATGCCGAAGAACACGCATTGCTGACTGATCTGCACGTCGCGTTCAAACGCGCCAACGGCTACAGCGAACTGGAAATCGCCCAGAAGCGCAGCGCCATCGAAAACGTCATGAAGCCCGACAGCCTCGAAGAACACCGCGAGCGCCTGCTGGCCGCCGGGTTCTCGAAAGTCGTGCCGTGGTTCCAGTGTCTTAACTTTGCCTCGTTGATTGCCTTGCCATGATTGATCTGTCCCCCCTCGCCCGCCGTCTGGCTGGCACGCCGCTGGCCGAATGGGCCAACACCCTGCAGCGTCAACTCGACAAGAAAATGGAGAAAGGTCACGGCGACCTGGAGCGCTGGCAAAGTGCGCTGGACGCCTTGCCGAAGATCCAGCCGAGCGAAGTCGATCTGCTCAACGGTTTGAAACTCGACACCGATTGCGACGCTGAAACCCGCGCGCAGATGCATACCGCGTTGATGGGCCTGTCGCCGTGGCGCAAAGGGCCGTTCGATTTGTTTGGCGTGCACGTCGACACCGAATGGCGTTCGGACTGGAAATGGTCACGTGTTGCGCCGCATCTGGATCTGCAGGGCAAACGCATCCTCGATGTCGGTTGCGGCAATGGCTATTACATGTGGCGCATGCTCGGTGCCGGCGCTGACAGCGTGATCGGTGTCGATCCGAACTGGCTGTTCTTCTGCCAGTTCCAGGCGGTGCAGCGTTATCTGTCAGAACCGAATGCCTGGCACTTGCCGTTCCCGTTCGAAGACCTGCCGCCGAATCTGGAAGGTTTCGACACGGTGTTTTCCATGGGTGTGTTCTATCACCGCCGCTCGCCGATCGAACATTTGCTGGCGCTGAAGGATTGCCTGGTCAAGGGCGGCGAACTGGTGCTGGAAACGCTGGTGGTCGAAGGCGACAAGCATCAAGTGCTGGTGCCGGAAGATCGCTATGCGCAGATGCGTAACGTGTGGTTCCTGCCGTCGGTGCCGGCGCTGGAGTTGTGGTTGCGTCGGGCCGGGTTCAGCGATATTCGTTGCGTGGATGTGAGCACAACAACCGTTGAAGAACAACGCGGGACTGAGTGGATGAAGTACCAGTCGCTGAGCGATTTCCTTGATCCGGAAGATCACAGCAAAACGATTGAAGGATTGCCGGCGCCGATGCGCGCGGTGATTGTCGCGAAGAAGTAATCCAATCCCTCAAACACCGCGGTGAGCCCACCCCTCACCCCAGCCCTCTCCCCAAGGAGAGGGAGCCGATCTTTTGGCTTTTCTAAACTTGAGTTCGACTCGCTAACTCAGG
>NZ_CDROCK010000104.1:0-5921 GCF_977020205.1 Pseudomonas sp. AIG
TCGTTCCCACGCTCCGCGTGGGAATGCAGTCCGGGACGCTCTGCGTCCCAAAGCGAACGCGGAGCGTCCGTTGAGGCATTCCCACGCAGAGCGTGGGAACGATCATCACAGGCCTACAACATCCTCAGCCTGCAAACCCTTCTCGCCAGTGATCACCGCGTACTCGACCTGCTGGCCTTCAGTCAGCGACCGATGACCTTCGCCGCGAATCGCGCGGTAGTGCACGAACACGTCCACCCCGTCTTCGCGCTGGATAAAGCCGTAGCCCTTGGCGTCGTTGAACCACTTCACGTTGCCGGTTTCACGTGTTGCCATCTGTTCATACTCCTTTTTTATTATTGGACAGGCTTTTCGCAGGAAAGCCTTCGCGGAACGTCAGCCTGCGTCCGACGTCCATAAAAGGGCCCCGGCGACAGAGCGCCGAGTATATGACAGGCGCGAAAACTCTCAACAGGAGATTACTTCGCCGCTTTTTTGCCGATTTTCGGTGAATACGGCAAACTGTCGACCGCCCGAGCATCTGCTCGGTTTTATTCACTCACGCAGAAGCCGTATGACCCGTTCCCCGTTCCGCCGTCTTGTGTTTGGCACCTTGCGCCGACTGTTGTACCTCTGGGTTCGCTCGGAGACGATCAACCAGTCGTCGTTCACCCTCAACCTCGACCGCAGTCGTCCGGTGTTCTACGTCCTGCAAAACCCTTCGCTGACCGATCTGGCCGTGCTCGACACCGAGTGCACCAAGGCCGGCCTGCCGCGTCCGGTGCTGCCGGTGTCGGTGGGTTCGCTGATCGAACCGGCGGCGTTTTTCTACCTGACGCCGGATCCAGACTGGCTCGGCCGCCAGGACAAGCGCGGTGCGCCGCCGACCCTGACCCGCTTGGTCAGCGCCCTCACGCAAAACGCCGCCGAGGATGCACAAATCATCCCGGTCAGCGTGTTCTGGGGCCAATCGCCGGACAGCGAAAACAGTCCGTGGAAGCTGCTGTTTGCCGACAGCTGGGCGGTCACCGGACGTTTGCGTCGCTTGCTTAGCATCATTGTTCTCGGGCGTAAAACCCGAGTGCAGTTCTCCGCGCCGATTCACCTGCGCGAGCTTATCGAGCACAACAAGGGTCACGAGCGCACCGTGCGTATGGCCCAGCGCATCCTGCGGGTACACTTCCGCAACCTCAAAGCCGCCGTCATTGGCCCGGACATTTCCCACCGTCGTAATCTGGTCAAAGGTCTGCTCAACCAGCCGCTGGTCAAGCAAGCGATCCTCGACGAAGCCGAGCGCGAAAACATCTCGCCGGAGAAGGCCAAGGCCCAGGCCTTGCGCTACGGCAACGAGATCGCCTCGGACTACACCTACACCGCGATCCGCTTCCTTGAAGTGGTGCTGAGCTGGTTCTGGAACAAGATTTACGACGGCATCAAGGTCAACCACATCGAAGGCGTGCAGAAAGTCGCTCAGGGTCACGAAGTGATCTATGTGCCGTGTCACCGCAGCCACATCGACTATTTGCTGCTGTCGTACCTGCTGTTCCGCAACGGCCTGACCCCGCCGCACATCGCCGCCGGGATCAACCTGAACATGCCGGTGATCGGCAGCCTGCTGCGTCGCGGCGGCGCGTTCTTCATGCGCCGCACGTTCAAGGGCAACCCGCTTTACACCTCGGTGTTCAACGAATACCTGCACACCCTGTTCACCAAAGGTTTCCCGGTCGAGTACTTTGTCGAGGGCGGCCGTTCGCGCACCGGGCGCATGCTGCAGCCAAAAACCGGCATGCTCGCGATTACGATGCGCAGTTTCCTGCGTTCGTCGCGCATGCCGATCGTATTTGTGCCGGTGTACATCGGTTACGAACGCGTGCTCGAAGGTCGTACCTACCTCGGCGAACTGCGTGGCGCGAGCAAGAAGAAAGAATCGATCTTCGATATTTTCAAAGTCATCGGTGCGCTCAAGCAGCGTTTCGGTCAGGTCGCCGTCAACTTCGGTGAGCCGATCAAACTGGCGGAATTCCTCGACGCCGAACAGCCGGACTGGCGCCAGCAGGAACTCGGCCCGCAGTACAAACCGACGTGGCTCAACGAAACCACCAACCGTCTCGGCGAGAAAGTCGCGCAGCATTTGAACGAAGCGGCGGCGATCAACCCGGTCAACCTGGTGGCGCTGGCGCTGCTCTCGACTACGCGTCTGGCACTGGACGATCGCGCCATGGCGCGGGTGCTCGATCTGTACCTGGCGCTGCTGCGCAAGGTTCCGTATTCGCCGCACACCACCTTGCCAGAAGGCGATGGCCGCGCGCTGATCGAGCATGTGAAGGACATGGACCTGCTCGCCGAGCAGAACGATGCGCTGGGCAAGATTCTCTATCTGGACGAGCAAAATGCCGTCCTGATGACCTATTACCGCAACAACGTGCTGCACATCTTCGCATTGCCGGCGCTGCTGGCGAGTTTCTTCCAGAGTGCCTCGCGCATGAGCCGCGAACAGATCCTGCGCTACACCCGCGCGTTGTATCCGTACCTGCAATCGGAGCTGTTCATTCGCTGGACGCTGGACGAACTGGACGGTGTGGTCGATCAGTGGCTGGAAGCGTTCGTCGAGCAAGGCCTGCTGCGTTTCGAGAAGGATGTGTACCTGCGCCCAGCACCCAGCTCGCGGCATTTCGTGCTACTGACGCTGCTGTCGAAGAGCATCGCTCAGACCTTGCAACGCTTCTACATGACCGTGTCCTTGCTGCTCAACAGCGGCCAGAACAGCATCAGCGCCGAAGAACTGGAAGACCTCTGCACCGTCATGGCCCAGCGCCTGTCGATCCTCCACGGCCTCAACGCTCCGGAGTTCTTCGACAAGAGCCTGTTCCGCCACTTCATCCAGACCCTGCTCGACCTCGACGTGCTGCGTCGCGACGAGGCCGGCAAACTGAGCTATCACGAACTGCTCGGCGAACTGGCCGAAGGTGCGGCCAAACGCGTGTTGCCGGCGGAGATTCGTTTGTCGATCCGTCAGGTCGCGCTGCATCGCAGTGAGGATGCTGCCGATCAGGTCATCACTCATCCCGAGACCTGATGCAAACCTGGTGGGAGCGAGCAGGCTCGCTCCCACATTGAAAGGAGAACTTCCGATGAAAAAACTCACCCTGCTTGCCGCTGCCGCGCTGCTCAGCGCCTGCCAATCGACCACACCTGCCGGCAAGGTCGGCCTCGACGGTGAAGTGTTCTACTTGCAGCGCATCGCCCTGCCACCGAGCGCAACCCTCAGCGTGAGCCTGCAAGACGTTTCATTGGCCGACGCGCCAGCCGTCGTGCTGGACGAGCAAAAAGGCCCGGTCAAAGGCCAGGTGCCTCTGCCCTTCCACTTGAGCTACGATCCGGCCCAGGTCAAACCCGGCCACCGTTACTCGGTCAGCGCGCGCATTGAAGTCAACGGCGAACTGATGTTCGTCACCACCGAAAGCCATGCCGTGCAACTCGACGGCAACGACCCGCTGCCGCTGAAAATCCGCGTCGACGCCGTTCGTTAATTCATTTTCCGCAGCCCTTTTCCGCAACAAGGAAGCCGCCATGCTCCGCCCTACCCTTCGCTTCGCCGGCCTGTGTGCAGGCCTGATGATCTCCGCCAGCGCACTGGCCCTGTCGCTCAGTGACCTGTCGCAACAAGACGCCACCGGCGGCCTCAAGGATGCCCTGACCCAAGGCGCGCAAATCGCCGTCAAACAACTGGGCACCCCCGGCGGGTTCAGCAACAACCCCGACGTGAAGATCGAGCTGCCGGGCAAACTCGGCAAAGCCGCGAGCAAGATGAAAGCCTTCGGCATGGGCGCCCAGGTTGAAGAACTGGAAACCGCGATGAACAAGGCTGCCGAATCCGCCGTGACTCAAGCCCAGCCAATCCTCGTCGACGCCGTGAAGAAAATGAGCGTGGCAGACGCCAAAGGCATCCTCAGCGGCGGCAAGGATTCGGCCACGCAATACCTCGACAAATCCAGCCGCGAACAGATCCGCGCCAAGTTCCTGCCGATCGTCAAGCAAGCGACCGACAAAGTTGGCGTGGCACAGAAGTACAACGCGTTCGCAGGCCAGGCCGCGACGTTTGGTGTGGTGGACGCGAAGAGCGCCAACGTTGAAAACTACGTGACCGAGCAAGCGCTGAATGGCTTGTTCGAGATGATCGGCAAACAGGAAGAAACCATCCGCCAGAACCCGGCTGCTGCGGCGACCAGTCTGGCGAAGAAGGTGTTCGGCACGCTTTAAGCGGTCACAACATGGGGGCGAAGGAATTCGCTCCCATGCTTCCATCCACCGACAGGGTTACGTAAAAAGAACACCCACTCCCGTCCCATCTTCCTTCGTTCAAAAACCTGTAACTCGTCTAATCCGTCTAGTGCCGACATCGCCTCGCTATACGAGCAAGCAAAATTCTCAGCCACATTGCTCGCTGTGAACTCCTTCGCCACTCCGTTTTTGGCCACCTCGTACAACGCGCGTTGTTTTTCCGTGAGTTGCTCAAAGAAGCCGCAATTCTTCAGCCTGCGCTCGAACGCTTCGGTACACCCGACGCTCTTGCGGTAAACATCGGTAAACCCGAGCACCGCTCGCTGGATCACCGAACACTGGAATTCGATGAAGTACGTCAGATCCAGCTCATCCGCCTCGGTGTGCAGGTATGAGCGTCCATATTTCACCGGTGCATTGCGCAGTAACAAACTGATCGCTACGTAGCGAAAAGCCGCAAACTCGTTCTTGAACATGAACCAGTAAAACAACGCTCTGGCGACCCGCCCATTGCCGTCGCGAAAGGGGTGTTCGTAGCCCATGGCAAAGTGCAACGTGATCGCCTTGATCAGTGGATGCAGGTAGTTCTTCTCGTGCGGTGAGGCTTCGGGCAGGTTGATCCAGTGCGACAGTGTCTCCAGCCGCGCGGCCAATCCTGCCGCAGGTGGTGGCCGGTGTACGGTATTGCCCGCGCCATCCTGAACAACCACTTCATCATTGATCCTGAATACTCCGGGAGAGTACTTTTCGTCATCGATGCCCTCGACTCCCACCCGATGAATCGCTGTGATCAAGTCCACGCTCATGGGTTCGTAACGCCTCTCCCAGGCAAAATTCATCATCCGGTAATTACCCATCACCATACGTTCATCCGGAGTACGAGGCTGGCGCTGGTGTTTGAGCATGTCCTTGGCCACACGCGTAGTGGTTGCTGCGCCTTCCAACTGGCTACTGGCAATCGCTTCATCTTCGATCAGATCATTCAACAGATAACTGAAATGCGCCCGCTCACCGATCTGGCTGGTCATGAATTCCAGCGCGGCCGTACTGGCCTGCCGATCCACGATGGAGATGGTTTTCTGTGCCAACGGCGTCAGCAGATACTTGCCCCATTGCACCGGCTCGCCCAACGGCAGAAGGTTGATGTACTGGGCCGCCCGCGCCTTCTTGACCAAGGCCCAACACAGCTTGGCCTCCAGCCCTGGCGCCCAGCGATAACGCAACGCTTCAAATGGCAGATAACGACCTTGATCATCGAGCGGCTTGAGCAGCGCAAGATAATCCGCCAGACGATGTTTGTGGGGCGGGCGCACCAATAAGTCAAACACCGGGTCGGATCGGCCCTTCAAGGGTGGAGGCTTTTTCATCAAGGCGGACTCAAGGACTCTGGAAAAGCAGAGGCTTGAGTACAGCACTCGCGGCACCCAGGCTCAATATCGGAGGTTTCTGAAAAAGATGTAGGAAGTGGCGGAGGCAGAGCGGGCTATGGTCGTCAGCTAGAGACTGGTCGGCTGTCAGGCCGCCTTCGCGAGCAGGCTCACTCCTACATTTGGATTGAGTACATCTGCAAAAAACAGGTCGGCTGTCAGGCCGCCTTCGCGAGCAAGCTCGCTCCCACAGTTGGATTGCGTACATCTGCAAAAAACAGGTCGGCTGTCAGG
>NZ_CDROCK010000105.1:0-5769 GCF_977020205.1 Pseudomonas sp. AIG
CGAGCCTGCTCGCGATAGCGGCAGCTCATTCAACATTGAGGTGACTGACACACCGCCATCGCGAGCAGGCTCACTCCTACAAGGGCGGGACCGTGCGGTCTGTTGACTCATATCAAGATCTTCAGATCTGCATAGCGGCACAATAATGGCACCTTGCCAAAACTGTTTCCGCTATCAGAGAAGACCTCCATGGGTGCCTGGCTTAGCAATATCTCGCTGAAATACAAATTCTGGGCGGTCAACGCGGTCGCCTTCGTCACCACCCTGCTGCTGGTGCTGTACGCCGTGCAACTCGAACAACAGGCGCGCAGTCATGCGTCACAAGCATCGGCGCAAGCCCAGGCGCAATTGCTCAAAGCCTGGCCGGCCGGGCAGCCATTGCCCAAAGCCGATCAGGTGTTGACCTTCAAACGCGGTGAAGCACCGCGCCTGAATGATCAACCACTGCTGGAAATCACCGACAGCAACGGCTGGAACGAGATCAATCACCTGCCGCTGTTCGGCGACAATCCGCTGCTGGGCGCCGAAGTGTTCAGCCGCGCCGATGGTCAGCAGGTCGCGGTGATTGCTTATGGTCCGAGCCTGAGCCAAGTGTTCCGCGAACGTTTCGCCAACTATGCGGTGGCGGTGTTCATCCTGATGTTCGCCATGCTGTGTGCCTCGCAACTGTTGATCCGCTTCCTGCTCAGCCAGCTCAACACGCTGAAAGACGTGATGCTCCACGTCGAGAAAAGCGGCGATCTCTCGGCCCGGGTGCCACTGGCGGGCAAAGACGAGGTCGGGCAGATGGCCAATGCGTTCAACGCGATGCAGGCCGGTTACCAGCGCGTTGTGACGACCGTCGCCAACACCGCACGGCAACTGGATGTCGGCGCGGCGCGACTGGCGTCGAGCATGAACGAAGTGCGTCACGGCATGCTCGGTCAGCAGAGCGAAACCGATCAGGCTGCCACTGCGATCAATGAAATGACCGCCACCGTTTATCACATCGCCCAGCACGCCGGCGCCACCCGCGACTTGTCGCAGACCGCCGATGGCCTCGCGGGTAGTGGTCAGCAAGTGGTCGCTCGGGTGCAACATTCGATTGCCGGACTCTCCAGCGGTGTGCAGCAGACAGCCGAGATGATTCAACGGCTGGCCGAGGACAGTCAGAAGATCAATGGCGTGGTCAGCGTGATTCACAGCATTGCCGAGCAGACCAATCTGTTGGCCCTGAACGCCGCCATCGAGGCGGCCCGCGCCGGTGAGATGGGCCGGGGGTTTGCCGTGGTAGCCGATGAGGTGCGTAACCTCGCCAAACGCGTGCAGACCTCGACCGACGAGATCACCACAATGGTCTCGGCCTTGCAGGCCGGCACTCGCGATGCGGTGGATTTCATGCAGGAGAGTTCGTACAAGGCCGACGACTGCGTGCAACAAGCGCAGGAGGCTGGCGAAGCGCTGGCGGAAATCACCGGGGCGGTGGCGCAGATGCGTGAAAGCAATACGCAGATTGCCGTGGCGGCGGAGCAGCAGAGCCAGGTCGCCGAAGAGATGAACCGGGCGGTGGTGAGTATTCGCGATGTGACCGAGAACACCGTGCAGCAGACGGTTGATTCGGCGACGACCAGCAATGAGTTGGCGACGCTGGCCGGGGAATTGAGCAAGGCCATAGGTCAGCTCAAGCTTTGAGGGACTCATCGCGAGCAGGCTCACTCCTACAGGGGAATGCATTCCAAATGTAGGAGTGAGCCTGCTCGCGATGGCGTCAGATCGGCCAACATCAATCACGGTCATTGCCGCTATCAACTCAATAGCCAACCTTGATTCGCCGCCCTCCACGCCCGGGCATATTCTTCAACCATGAGTTCAACATGGATCGAGGAGTAGTCAACATGGGCAAACGTCACCCCAACCTTCCTGCGTGGCAATGGCGCGCGTACCCCGGCAATCATCAGCATCCGACCAATCTGGTGTTGCACCTGATTGCCGTGCCGTTGTTTATCGTCGCGTTTCTGCTGATCGTCTCCGGAGTGTTCAGCCTGAGTCTGGCCAGCGTCGCCATCGGCGTGATCGGTATCGTTGCGGCGCTGGGTTTGCAGCGTCACGGTCACAGCCTGGAGGCGCAAGTCTCCGAGCCGTTCAGTGATCGTAAAGATGCCGTGTCGCGCTTATTGGTCGAGCAGTTCCTGACCTTCCCGCGCTTCTTTCTCAGTGGCGGCTGGTGGCGCGCCTGGCGTGAACGCCACCGTCGGCATTGACTCAGGCAAAGATCGTGACAGTCTGGCGACTCATCGCAATCAGCTCACCTTCTGCGCTCCACAGCTTGGCGGCGACATGGCCGTAGCCGTCGGCGGCGTACTCGATGTCGGCCAGGTATTGGCACCAGTCCAACGTGCTCAAGTCGCGTAGCGGCTGAACAAATTCGATGGTCCAGGTCAACGTGCTGCCCGGTGCCGGCTTCTTCAGATACGGCAACAGCGCGGGCGGCCAGGCATCCACCAGGGCCAGCAGATGCGCCTCACTCACCGGCTCTTCTTTGACATCCCCACGTAATCGCACCCAGCCGCCCATCAGCCGCGATTGATTGCCGGTGAACGGCATGCCGCCGACACTCCAGCGCATTGCCAGATGACGCATGAATTCCGGGGTCACGCCTTTGATGTATGGCAACTCCTGGCATTCGTCCCAGTGCTTCATTGAAGGCGCCGGATACGCTTCGACTGCCACCTCTGAAGGCCGCGAAGCACCAAAACTGCCTTGGACGATCGTCACGACCTGGCCATTCTGCATCGCCCGGCCCATGACCTGGCTGACGGCTTTGCCTTCGCGCAGCACCTCCACTTCGAAACTCACCGGGACTTCGGGCTCGACCGGGCCGACAAAGGTAATTGCCAGCGAACGCACCGGGCGATCCGCCGGCACTTGCGCACGCATGGCTTCGTATTGCAGCGCCGCCACCAGGCCACCGAAACTGGCGCGCCCTTGGCCCCATTCGGCAGGAATGGTCAGTTCCGGTTGGCGGCGGACCGCATCGAGCAGATCGCTAAAGCGCATGGCAACCTCAGAAAACGAGAAAGGAATGCAGGGATCTTAACCAGACCTGCAGAGTGCCGCAGCGTCTATACCGGTCAAATGGGCTGACAGAAAGGCCTTACCGGGCTAACCGACACACACAACCCCCTGTGGGAGCGAGCTTGCTCGCGAAAGCGGTGTGTCAGGTAAGAATGTACCGCCTGACAGAACGCATTCGCGAGCAAGCTCGCTCCCACAAGGGGATGTGATGATTTCAGGATTATTTGAAGCAGGTTGAACTGAGTTTTTCCAGCACGCGATCAGCCTTGGCTTCGGCTTTGCTCATGGTCGCCTGCCAAGTGGCGACGCACGGTTGAAGATCCGCCTCAAGCTCAGCCTTCGCCAGCCACTGCCAGCAATCGTGCCAGTCGCCCAACGCGCCTTGGGCTGACTTCAACCGCGCCAGCGCCGCTTCGGGCAAGCGGTCCAGTTCAGGATAGGCTTCGATGCCGTAGCGCACGCGTTTGATCAGCAAGCGCAAGCGATGCCTGTCGTGCGCCGGATCGTGCAGAGTCTCGTCGAGCTTCTGCCATTGCTTGCCGAGGCGTTTTTCGATGCGCTTGGCCAAGCCCTTGAGCAAGCCCTGACGCTGGGAGGCGCGCAGGAAACGCGGGAAAGCGTCGAGAATCATCAGCAACGAAGCCACCTCCGCACTCGCCGCCAGCGCCGGATAGGCTTCGGCCATTTGCGCCATGCGTCGTTGCGCGGCTTCAGGCTGATCATGCTTGAGCAGGTACGCAGCAAGCACCTCGCGATCACGCCACGGTGTGGTCAATTGGCCGACCGCCGAGGCGGCATCTTCCAGTTGCTCGACACCGGGCAAACCGCGCAATGGACGCAACAGGCTGCGCAAGCGCCGCACCGTGGTGCGCAGATCGTGCAGCGCCTCGGGGTCGGTGCGTGCCGTCAATCGCGCCTGACAGGCCAACAGCCGCACCTCCAGACTCAGGACATGAGCCACCAACCGATCAACCAACGCAGACATCACTTGCTCCTGATTCAAATGGCTCTGACGATCATTCTGCTGCCCAGCGAACGCAGCCTCCTTGCTTCACGTCAGCAGCTTAGCGGCCGGCGCGGGATTCGCGAATGTAGAAGCGCGCCTTCTCGGCTTTGTTGCTGCAACCTTCAAACCCCTCGAATTGCTGCTGAGTCTTCGCGGCAGTCAGCAGCGACAACGCTTTCGAGTAGCTGACCGTGCCGGCAAAGCCTTCGGCCTTGGCCAGATCGAGCTCGTGCCACGCCGCGTCGAGCTGGCTGCCGCAGCTGTCGCGGTAAGCGGTTTTACCGGCGCAACCGGCCAATACCAGGGCCATCAACGGCACACAGATCCAGGCTTTCATCACTCACACCTCAAAATTGGTCAACAGTCGTGCAACTAAGACGGTAAGGCTGCGAAAAAGTGCCTTGCCGGCGGGTGAAACCGCGCGACTGAGAAGGATATCGCCGAAGGGTCATGCAGTATCGAAAAAACGACGTCACCGGCGCACTCAACGACCTCGGCGATTGAGCCAGCCCGGCGATGGGTGCATTGTGCAACCTTGTCGGGAGGAAGTTTGATGAAAAAGCGTGTCGCACTGGTGCTGGGTTCCGGTGGCGCCCGGGGTTATGCCCATATCGGAGTCATTGAAGAGATCGAACGACGCGGTTACGACATCGCCTGCATTGCCGGCTGTTCGATGGGCGCCGTGGTTGGCGGGATCTACGCCGCCGGCAAGCTCGACGTATACAAGAACTGGATCGAAAGTCTCGACTATCTGGATGTGCTGCGGCTGGTCGACGTGAGTTTTCGCCTCGGTGCGATTCGCGGCGAAAAAGTCTTCGGGCAGATCCGCAAGATCGTCGGCGAGATCAACATCGAAGACTTGCGCATCCCCTACACCGCCGTTGCCGCCGACCTTACCAACCAGCAGGAAATCTGGTTCCAGGAGGGCTGCCTGCATCAAGCAATGCGTGCCTCGGCGGCGATTCCGAGTCTGTTCACGCCAGTGATGCAAGGCAATCGCATGCTGGTCGACGGCGGCATTCTCAACCCGTTGCCGATCGTGCCGGTGGTGTCGAGCCACTGTGACCTGATCATTGCGGTCAATCTCAACTCGACCAACCAGCGTCACTACAAATTGCCGGTGATTCAGCGCCCGCCGGCGTTCCGCTCGCGCTTCGACAGCCTGATCAATTCGTTGGGGTCGAAGATGCCGTTCCGTCGTACACAGGCTGAGCAGCTGTTGAAGCTGGAACAGGAAGCACTGCGCGCCGAGGCGGCGGATATCAATCCATGGCTGGAAGGCGCTGAGCCGGAGAGCCAGCAACCAGCGGCTGCGCCCGAGCGTGAAGGCGCGCCGAAATCGGCGACCGGCTCATTCATCATCGATAACGTCGGGCCGGCGTCGCTGCTGGACTTGATCAACCAGAGTTTCGAGGTGATGCAGACCTCGCTGGCGCAGTACAAGATCGCCGGGTATCCGCCGGATATCCTGATCAACGTGCCGAAGCGCGTGTGCCGGTTTTTCGAGTTTTACAAGGCGCCGGAATTGATCGCGTTAGGGCGCGAGATTGCCCGGGACACGCTGGATCGGTATGACAGTGAGCAGGGATGACTGGCTAAAATTCTTCATTGAATTTGAGGGCCTCTTCGCGAGCAAGCTCGCTCCCACAATTGGAATGCACTCCCCTGTGGGAGCGAGCTTGCTCGCGAAAGCGCCAGATCGGCCAATA
>NZ_CDROCK010000106.1:0-4774 GCF_977020205.1 Pseudomonas sp. AIG
GCCGGAAGTGGGGCGAATTATAGACATCTGAAATCTGCCGTCAACCGTTAATTTCACTTTTCTATCGAAGAAGGGAAAAGCCTCCTATATATAGGCGCTCACATAGCCTGATTCGAAATCGGAGAGACAGCCCTTCGATCAAGAACCGCAGGCAGCCCACCCTGACGCACAAACAAGCCAAAGGCCAGAGCACGAGGTTGGCGAATAATAAAGAGGAGGGGTTTCAACAATAGATGGTGTCCCAGGGCAGGTTCGAACTGCCAGCCTTCCCCTTAGGAGGGGGATGCTCTATCCAATTGAGCTACTGGGACATACGCTTGTCGCAGCAGACGCTGCATGACGGACGGCGAGCATGTTAACGACCCGACCCGGATTTGTCATGTCGTCCATAGGGCTTTTTAAGTGTAGGCAGCCGCCCCGTCGTGTCGCGGGAAGAATTACCGTGCATTTTGCACTCACTCCCGAACGCCACAATTGCAGATTGCAACCCAAGCAATCCGAAAACCCCTCTCAAATGCTTGTTTTTGAAGGACTTAACAGAGGTTAAACTGTTGGCACGACGGCTGCTTTGACTGTTCTATTAGAAGAACATTCGGAGCCATGCCCATGAACAGCGCCCTCCTGCTTGCAAACGCAATTGCTCTGGCGGTTTTGTTGAGTTTCCAATTTATCCCCGAAAGCTCTACACCAGAGCCATTGGCTCAGCGCATGCCGCATTACTTGCAGGTACAGAAAACACCGCAACTGGCGGTGCTGAGTGATCAGGGCAAGTCCAGCCCACAGACAGTCAGTAATTCCGAGCCGGCGCCTCCAGCGCTGACCTCCGACCATTTGGTTTTTTGAAATATCTTCAGGAGTACAACATGTCCAAGTCAGCTGCAGGATTGCTGATCCTCGCCTTATTAAGCGGCGTTGTGCATTTATCGCTGTTCGAGGGGACCGAAATTACCCTGCCGCTGATTGGCTGTGGTGTTTTTGCCGTGCTGTTTGTGCTTGCGCTGGCCGCAGGGCGGAAGATCAAATTTGATCCGGTTTTACGCTAAGCCGGATCAGGTGCAGAAGATCACTGACGGCTTCCGCCAGATTTCCGGAGTTATCGATGTGATGTACCGGCCCATCACTTGACCTCCGATCTTTGAACAGCGCATTGCGAGCCAGTCTTGCGTCAATCTGCTCAAGCGTTTCTCGACCTCGCCTGCATAGGCGCTCTCGCAACACTTCATCCCTAACCGTCAGCAAAACCGGCAACAACGCTGGATAGCGCTCCAATGCCTGGCGTAAATTGGCTCGAGAGCCGTTGACCAATACATGCTGCCCGGCATGCAGCCGTTGATCCATTTCCACTGGAATCCCGTAGGCAAGGCCGTTGGCACGCCAGGCCAGGGAGAATTCGCCGGCGTACTCACGTCGCTCAAACTCCTCCGGCGTCACCCCGACAGCATCCTCCCCCACCGATTCGGCGGATCGCGTGATCACCCGGCGCATTACCTCGCAGTCCAACGCACGTAATGACACTCGCGCAGCCTCAATCAAACTGTCCTTACCCGAACCGGACGGCCCCATCAAATAAATAAGCTTGCCATCCATCCTGAAAACGCCCTCCGGCAGGTGCCTGCCACTAGTAAATCGGCAATTTGCCACTATCCTGTAAAGGTAAGGAACAAGGATGCAGAACCCGCATAGCATGCACGTTCTGATGCCATCGGACATCAATTGATGTGCAGCAAGAAGCGGACAAGGATGCGGGCAGAGGTAAAGATTTCAAACCAGTCCGCATTTCTGATGATTGGTGCTGGCATTACGCCTTTACCCAGCTCAATATTTGTCACAGAATTGACGCCAATGATCTGGCAATTTTGAGGCATGATGCGGGCCTCTTAACAATTCAGGTTGAACCATTTGGCGCGGATGCTTGTCCTACCACACATCCTGCGGCCAATCCCGAGAACCGCTCCCCTGAACTAACCGGTTAAATATATGCGCCCATTGAAACAGGCAATTTATTCCAGCCGTACGGCTGACAAGTTCGTCGTACGTCTGCCAGACGGAATGCGGGAACGCATTGCCGAGGTGGCTCGCAATCATCATCGCAGCATGAACTCCGAGATCATTGCGCGCCTTGAGCAGAGTCTTATTCAGGAAGGCGCACTGGGCGAAGAGCTGAGTATGCGCCTGGACAGTCCGGAGCTGTCGTTGCACGAGCGCGAGTTGTTGCAACGTTTCCGCCAGCTGTCTCACCGTCAGCAGAACGCTCTGGTGTCCTTGATCGCCCACGATGCCGAAATGGCAGCAGACGCGTCCTGAGCCATACAGAACATCTCAAGCCAGCTTAATTGCTGGCTTTTTTTTGTGCGGATTTTGAGGTTTCGCGGACATAAAAAAGCCCGCCAGATGGGCGGGCTGTTTCGATGCAGCAGATCAGAGCAGAAAGATTGTCGCCAGCCCCAGGAAGATGAAGAAACCACCGCTGTCGGTCATCGCTGTGATCATCACGCTAGCCCCCATCGCCGGGTCGCGCCCCATCTTCGCCAAGGTCATCGGGATCAATACCCCCATCAATGCAGCCAGCAAGAGGTTGAGCGTCATTGCTGCGGTCATCACCACACCCAACGACCAACTCCCATAAAGAAGATAAGCAACGACACCGATCACACCACCCCAGACCAGGCCATTGATCAAACCTACCGCCAACTCTTTGCGCATCAAGCGTGAAGTATTACCGGTGCTGACCTGATCGAGCGCCATGGCACGAACGATCATCGTGATCGTCTGGTTTCCGGAATTGCCGCCAATACCCGCCACGATCGGCATCAGTGCAGCGAGCGCTACCAGTTTTTCGATCGATCCCTCGAACAGACCGATCACTCGAGAAGCGACAAACGCAGTGATCAAGTTGATCGCCAGCCACGCCCAACGGTTACGCAGCGACTTCCAGACTGAGGCGAAGATGTCTTCCTCTTCACGCAGACCCGCCATATTGAGAACTTCGTTCTCGCTCTCTTCACGAATCAGGTCGACCATTTCGTCGATGGTCAGACGGCCGATAAGCTTGCCGTTCTTGTCGACTACCGGGGCCGAGATCAAGTCGTAACGCTCGAACGCCTGAGCAGCGTCGTAGGCATCTTCGTCCGGATGGAAACTCACCGGATCGCTGGCCATCACCTCGGCAACTTGTTTGTCCGGATCATTGACCAACAGGCGCTTGATCGGCAGCACACCTTTGAGTACACCGTCGTAATCGACGACGAACAGCTTGTCGGTGTGACCTGGAAGTTCTTTGAGGCGACGCAGATAACGCAGAACCACTTCAAGACTGACATCCTCACGGATAGTCACCATCTCGAAGTCCATCAACGCGCCGACCTGCTCCTCATCGTAAGACAGGGCCGAACGTACGCGCTCACGTTGCTGGTTATCCAGACTCTCCATCAACTCATGGACGACGTCTCGTGGCAGCTCGGAAGCAAGGTCAGCAAGTTCGTCGGCGTCCATGTCCTTGGCGGCAGCCAGGAGCTCGTGATCGTCCATGTCGGCGATCAGCGTTTCACGGACCGAGTCGGATACTTCGAGAAGGATGTCGCCGTCGCGATCAGCCTTGACCAATTGCCAGAGCGTAAGACGATCGTCCAGCGGCAAGGCTTCAAGGATATAGGCGACGTCGGCGGAGTGCAGATCATCGAGCTTGCGTTGCAGCTCGACGAGGTTTTGTCGGTGAACCAGGTTTTCGACGCGATCGTGATGCGCACCTTCCTGGCGATGGGTCAGGTCTTCGACGACCCGCTGACGCTGCAGCAACTCGACGACCTGAGCCAGGCGATCCTGCAGGCTTTCTTGTGTTTTCTTTACTTCGATTTCAGACATAGGCGAACTCCACTCCCAGCAGCGGGGCACGCCGGAAGGATCAATCAGTCAATTCATGATTGGTGAAACGGGGTACTGAGTAACTACTGGGTAAGTCCATGGAGGTTTTCCATAAGCCCCGGCGGGGCTGACGGGCGCAATGATACACCGCCTGACGGTTTAAAACGTTAAAAAATCACGGTCGAAACAAGCGCTTGCGAAACAAACCTGTGCGCTGTGTTGATCCCTGCACATGCGACGACTCATCCTGAAAAGAAAACACACCGGCATCGAAAAATGTAGCGACTACCCTTGAGCGTAGATCGTCATGGAGGACGCAGAATGCCACTGAAACCATCCCACCTCGTACTCACCAGCCTGCTCTGCCTGCCACCCACCGGGGTCGCCCTCACCTTCCATCGCTGCGAAGCCGCAGACGGCAGCATCACGCTCACCTCGATGAGCTGTGCACAGGGGGAGCAGCGCTCAGCACAGGAAGTCCATCCCTACTCACCCGGATCGGTTGTGGCAGTGATGCCTGAACACAACCATGAAGAAACCTCCGGCATGACAACCAAAGGCCGCGAACCAGGCATCATTGGCCACACGGAAGACCCATGCGGAAATCTGATCGATGCCAGACAACGTCGCGCCGCGATCATCAATCGACGCGTCATTGCCGGCATGAGCCAGCAAGACGTCGAAAGCGCGCTGGGCAAACCGGACAAGGTGAATATTCGAACATCGACCACGAGCTATCGATACGACCTCAAGCGAGGCCGTAGTGCTCAAATAGATTTTGACGAGAGAGGATGCGTGAAGGCGAAAGCCAAATCCCGGACAGCAAAAAGCCCGCGTTAAACGCGGGCTTTTCGGTATATGGTGCACTCGACAGGATTCGAACCTGTGACCGCTCGGTTCGTAGCCGAGTACT
>NZ_CDROCK010000107.1:0-4503 GCF_977020205.1 Pseudomonas sp. AIG
CGGCGCCGTTCGACAGGGTCACGGTGACTGGCGAGCCAGCCGCGTTGGTCAGCGTCGCGGTGTAGATGATCGAACCGCCTTCAGCCACGGTGCCGGTTGCAGTCAGCGACAGGTTAGTGGTGTCGACGGTGTCGGTGACGTTGGTCGAAACCGGGGTCTTGTCGGCCACCAGGTTTTCGTAGTTACCACCACTCACTTCGGTGATCGCATTGGTAATCGGCGCATGGCCGGTCAATGCATCGTTCGGCGCGGTGGTGGTCGCGGTGCCGGTGGTCTGGCCAACGCCAATGGTGATGGTCTGACCGTTGGCCAGGGTCACAACCACAGGCGAACCGGTGACTGGCGCGCCGACAGTAGCAGTGTAGGTAACGGTACCGCCCTCAGCCGCCGACTCGGTCGCGGTGAGTTTGACGCTGGTGGTATCGATGGTGTCGGTAACGTTGGTCACCGCTGGCACGGTGCTAGGCACCAGGTTCTCGAAGTTACCGCCGGTTGCATCCTTGATCGTCACTTCGACTTTGCCAGCGTCTTTGTAGACGTCATCGGCAGGCGCTGGAACGGTTACGGTGCCGGTGGTTTTGCCGGCTTCGATAGTGATCACCGAACCGTTCGACAGGGTCACGGTTACCGGCGTGCCAGCCGGGTTGGTCAGCGTCGCGGTGTAGACGATCGAACCGCCTTCAGCCACCGAATCGGTTGCGGTCAGGTTCAGGTTGGTGGTGTCGGTAGTGTCCGAAACCGCGGTGTCGGCGGACTTGCCGTCGACCGCGAGTTTTTCGTAGTTGCCGCCAGTGGCGCCATCGATGGTCACGCTCAGCGAGCTGCCACCGGCCAATGGGCTGTTCGGTGCAACGAAGTTCACCGAGCCGGTGGTTTCACCGACAGCGATGGTGATGGTCTGGCCGTTGGACAGGGTCACGACAACCGGTGAGCCAGTCACTGGCGCGGTCACGGTCGCGGTGTAGACCACGGTTTCGCCTTCGGCGACGTTCGCCGTGGCAGTCAGCGACACGGTGGAGGTGTCGATGGTGTCGTTGACGGTGGTGACGGCCGGGGCAGTGCTGGTGACCAAGTTCTCGAAGTCGCCACCGGTTGCGCCCTTGATGGTCGCTTCAACGGTGCCGGCGTCTTTGTAGACGTCGTCTTTCGGTGCGTCGACGCTCACGGTGCCGGTGGTTTTGCCGGCGTCGATGGTGATCACGGCACCGTTCGACAGGGTCACGGTGACCGGCGAGCCAGCAGCGTTGGTCAGGGTCGCGGTGTAAGTGATCTGGCCGCCTTCGTCCACCGCGCCGGTCGCGGTCAGCGACAGATTGGTGGTGTCGACAGTGTCGGTCACGGTGGTGCTGACCGGGGTTTTGTCGGCCACGAGGTTTTCGTAGTTGCCACCGCTAACGCCGGTGATCGAGTTGGTCAACGGCGCATGACCGGTCAACGCATCGTTTGGCGCGGTGGTGGTCACGGTGCCGGTGGTTTTGCCGACTTCGATGGTGATGTTCTGACCGTTGGCCAGGGTCACGACAACCGGCGAACCGGTGACTGGCGCGCCGACCGTCGCGGTGTAGGTGACGGTGCCACCTTCAGCCGCCGATTCGGTGGCGGTCAGTTTGACCGTCGAGGTGTCGATGGTGTCGGTAACGTCGGTGACCGCAGGCGTGGTGCTTGGCACCAGATTCTCGAAGTTGCCGCCAGTCGCATCTTTGATCGTGACTTCGACTTTGCCGGCGTCCTTGTAGACGTCATCGGCTGGCGCAGCAACAGTCACGGTGCCAGTGGTCTTGCCCGCTTCGATGGTGATCACCGAGCCGTTCGACAGGGTCACGGTTACCGGCGTGCCGGCCGGGTTGGTCAGGGTCGCGGTGTAAACAATCGAGCCGCCTTCCGCCACTGTGCCGGTCGCAGTCAGCGACAGATTAGTAGTGTCGACGGTGTCGGTGACCGTGGTCGAAACTGGTGTCTTGTCGGCCACCAGATTCTCGTAATTACCGCCGCTCACGTCAGTGATTGCGTTGGTCAGCGGCGTGTGGCCGTTCAGCGCATCGTTCGGTGCGGTGGTGGTCACGGTGCCGGTGGTTTTACCGACTTCGATAGTGATGTTCTGACCGTTGGCCAGCGTCACGACGACAGGCGAACCCGTCACTGGTGCGCCGACGGTGGCGGTGTAAGTGACGGTGCCACCTTCAGCCGCAGATTCGGTGGCGGTCAGTTTGACCGTCGAGGTGTCGATGGTGTCAGTCACATCGGTCACGGCTGGCGTGGTGCTCGGAACCAGGTTCTCGAAGTTGCCGCCGGTGGCGTCCTTGATGGTGACTTCGACTTTGCCGGCGTCTTTGTAGACGTCATCGGCAGGCGCAGCAACGGTCACGGTGCCAGTGGTCTTGCCCGCTTCAATGGTGATCACCGAACCGTTGCTCAGGGTCACGGTCACCGGCGTACCGGCGGGATTGCTCAGGGTCGCGGTGTAGATGATCGAACCGCCCTCGGCGACCGAATTGGTAGCGCTGAGCGACAGATCAGTGGTGTCGACGGTGTCAGTGACCGTGGTCGACACCGGGGTCTTGTCGGCCACCAGGTTTTCGTAGTTGCCGCCGGAAACGTTGGTGATCGAGTTGCCCAGCGACGCCTGACCGTTCAATGCGTCATTCGGCGCGATGGTGGTCACGGTGCCGGTGGTTTTGCCGACTTCAATGGTGATGCTCTGGCCGTTGGCCAGAGTGACCACGACAGGCGAACCCGTGACCGGCGCGCCAACCGTGGCGGTGTAAGTGACAGTGCCACCTTCAGCGACAGTGGTGTCGGCCGTCAGTTTGACGGTCGAGGTGTCGATGGTGTCAGTCACATCGGTCACGGCTGGCGTGGTGCTTGGCACCAGGTTTTCGAAGTTGCCGCCCGTGGCGTCCTTGATCGTGACTTCGACTTTGCCGGCGTCCTTGTAGACGTCATCGGCCGGGGCCGCAACGGTCACGGAACCCGTGGTCTTGCCCGCTTCGATGGTGATCACAGAACCGTTCGACAAGGTCACGGTAACTGGCGTGCCAGCCGGATTGGTCAGCGTAGCGGTGTAAACAATCGAACCACCCTCAGCCACGGTGCCGGTCGCACTCAGCGACAGGTTGGTGGTGTCGACGGTATCGGTCACCGAAGTCACGGCCGGGGTTTTGTCGGCCACAAGATTTTCGTAGTTGCCGCCACTGGCGCCGTCGATTTTCACGCTCAGCGTGTTGCCGCCGGCCAGGGCATCGTTCGGTGCGGTGAAGTTGACGCTGCCGCTGCTGGCGCCGACCGGAATGGTGATGGTCTGGCCGTTGGACAGGGTCACCAGAACTGGCGAACCGGTCACCGGCGCGGTGACGGAGGCGGTGTAAACCACCACGCCGCCTTCAACGGTGCTGGCGGTGGCGGTCAGCGAAACGGTGCTGTTGTCGATGGTGTCGGTCACGTCGGTGACCGCCGGGGTCTTGTCGACCACCAGGTTCTCGAAGTTGCCGCCGGTGGTCTTGGTGATGCTCGCATCGACCTTGCCAGCATCTTTGTAGACGTCATCGGCCGGCGCTGCGACGGTTGCGGTGCCAGTGGTCGCGCCCTTGGCGATGTTGATCACCGCGCCGTTGCTCAGGGTCACGGTCATCGCCGTGCCCGCCGGGTTGGTCAGGCTCGCGGTGTAGACGATCGAGCCGCCCTCGGCGACCGAAGCGGTGGCGCTCAGGCTGATATTGGTGGTGTCGACCGTGTCGGTGACAGTTGTAACCACTGCCGAACGGTTGGCATCGACCTGTTCGAAGTTGCCGCCGCTGTGGCTGGCAATCGCTGTCTGTACCTTGCCGCCGTCGATGTACGGAGTATTGGCAGGCGCGGCGAAATTCACCGAGCCGCTGGTGGCGCCGGCGGCGATGTTGATCACTGCGCCGTTGGCCAGGGTCACGGTCATGGCGGTGCCGGCCGGGTTGCTCAGGGTCGCGGTGTAGGTGATCTGGCCACCTTCGCTGACGGTGTCGCTGGCGCTGAGGGTCAGCGTGGTTTTGTCGATGGTGTCATTGACGGTGGTGCTGACCGGAGTCTTGCTGACGTCGAGTTTCTCGAAGTTGCCGCCAGTGGCATCGGTCATGGTCACGGTGAGCTTGCTGACGTCTTTGTAGACGTCATCGCTTGGCGCGGCGATGGTCACCGAACCGCTGGTTTTGCCAGCCTCGATGGTGATGGTCTGGCCGTTGCTCAGATTGACGGTGACCGGCGTTTGCGCGGCGTTGGTCAGGGTCGCGGTGTACGTGATCGAGGTGCCTTCAAGCACATAGCTTTCAGCGCTGAGGGTCAGGTGCGTGGTGTTGATGGTGTCAGCGACGTTGGTCACCGCTGGCGTCGGATTGGCCACCAGATTTTCGAAATTGCCGCCGTCGGTGCCTTTGATGGTCACTTCGACTTTGCCGGCGTCTTTGTAGACGTCATCGGCCGGGGCCGGGACGGTCACGGTGCCGGTGGTCTTGCCGGCGTCGATGGTGATGGTCG
>NZ_CDROCK010000108.1:0-4420 GCF_977020205.1 Pseudomonas sp. AIG
GTGGGAGCGCAGCGACCGTTTGGCGCAGCCAAATGCATCGAGAGGAGGTGCAGCGCAGCAAACCGTAGGCGATGCGCCCGGATAGATCCCGGAGCGAAGGAACCCCGAGCTTTAGCGAGCGGGCCGAACGTTGGGGCAAGCCTTTTGGGTTACCTTTTCGGCGTTTGGAAAAGGTGACACGCCGTAAGGGCGGAACCCTAAGAAGCCGTTACCGCAGCAACGGATATGTACCCGGTCAGCCAGAACATCATTACCTGATCCGACGCCTTCGCGAGCAAGCTCGCTCCCACATTAGAACCCCATCACCCGGAAAATCGTAAGCAACAAAAAACCCGCAGGCGATCTCTCATCTGCGGGTATCTTGTAATAAGCGGCTATCAGAAATCTTCCAGCCGCCACACTTCATAAGCCGGCGTCTCGTACGGATGACTGAGCTTCAACGCCGCCACAACAGCAACGATCAACTCATCCGCCACCACAAGCTCAACCTTCCACTCCTCAACCCGCTCAACCTGCCCCGCCTCACCCATAAACGGCTGACTCCCGTCCAAAGGTCGAAACTGGCCCAGACCAAGCACCTGCCACGCACAGTGGTCATAGTCACCGATCCGCCCACCACCCGCAGCGAACACAGCCCCTTTGACCACCTCGACATGACTGTCAGGAACAAAAAACGCCAGCTTGTACACAGGCCTTAGTTCACCCAAACACGTGCATTACGGAACATACGCATCCACGGTGCATCTTCGTTCCAGTCTTCCGAACGCCACGAGTTCTGCACGGCGCGGAACACACGCTCCGGGTGCGGCATCATGATCGTCACACGGCCATCACGGCTGGTGAGACCGGTAATCCCGCGCGGCGAACCGTTCGGGTTAGCCGGATACTTCTCGGTGACCTTGCCATGGTTGTCGACGAAACGCATCGCCACGCAACCCGACAGATCGGCTTCCAGCAGCGCTTCTTCGCTGGAGAACTCGGCGTGACCTTCACCGTGAGCGATGGCGATCGGCATACGCGAACCGGCCATGCCCTGCAGGAAGATCGAGTTCGATTCCTGGATCTGCACCATCGCCACGCGCGCTTCGAACTGCTCGGAGCGGTTGCGCACGAAGTGCGGCCAGAACTCGCTGCCCGGGATCAGCTCGTGCAGGTTGGACATCATCTGGCAACCGTTGCACACGCCGAGGGTGAAGCTGTCGTTACGCTCGAAGAAACCCTGGAACGCATCGCGGGCGCGGCTGTTGAACAGTGCCGACTTGGCCCAGCCTTCACCGGCGCCGAGCACGTCGCCGTAGGAGAAACCACCGCACGCCACCAGACCTTTGAACTCATTCAGGTCGACACGGCCGGCGAGAATGTCGCTCATGTGCACGTCGATCGCGTTGAAACCGGCGCGGTCGAACGCTGCGGCCATTTCCACCTGACCGTTGACGCCCTGCTCACGCAGCACGGCAACCTGTGGGCGGATGCCTTTCTTGATGTAAGGCGCGGCGATGTCCTGGTTTACGTCGTAGCTGAGCTTGACGCTCAGGCCCGGGTTGTCTTCTTCCAGCAGGACGTCGAACTCTTGCTCGGCGCAGTCGGCGTTGTCGCGCAGGCGCTGAATCTGGTAGCTGGTTTCAGCCCAGGTACGTTGCAGCAAACGACGCTGACCTTCAAACACGGTGTCACCGTTGAAGGTGATGTTGATCTGGCCATTGTTGATCGGCTGACCGATCACCGACACGCAGTCGCCCAGACCGGCCGCGCTGAATTGCGCGAGGATGTCTGGCGTGGCGTCCTGACGAACCTGGATCACCGCACCCAGCTCTTCGTTGAACAGGATGGCGGCGATGTCGGCGGTGGTTTCAGCCAGACCGTCGAGGTTCAGGCTCAGACCGCAGTGGCCGGCGAAGGCCATTTCCACCACGGAGGTCAGCAGACCACCGTCGGAACGGTCGTGGTACGCCAGCAAGTGACCGTCGGCGTTGAGGCCCTGAATCACGGCGAAGAAGGCTTTCAGGTCTTCAGCGTCATCAACGTCCGGCGCGTGTTTGCCGAGTTTGCCGTGGGTCTGAGCAAGGATCGAAGCACCCATACGGTTCTGCCCGCGACCGAGGTCGATCAGGATCAGGTCGGTGGTGCCCTTGTCCATGCGCAGTTCCGGGGTCAGGGTCTGACGGATGTCAGCCACTGGCGCGAAACCGGTCACGATCAGCGACATCGGCGAGGTCACGGTTTTTTCTTCGCCGTTGTCGCTCCAACGGGTGGCCATGGACATCGAGTCCTTGCCCACCGGAATGGTGATGCCCAGCTCTGGGCACAGTTCCATACCGACCGCTTTCACGGTGTCGTACAGACGCGCGTCTTCGCCCGGGTGGCCGGCAGCGGACATCCAGTTCGCCGACAGTTTGATGTCGGAGATCTTGTTGATGCGCGACGCGGCAATGTTGGTCAGGGTTTCGCCGATGGCCATGCGGCCCGACGCCGGAGCGTCCAGCAGTGCCAGCGGAGTGCGCTCGCCCATCGCCATCGCTTCACCGGTGTAAACGTCGAAGCTGGTGGCGGTAACGGCAACGTCGGCCACCGGAACCTGCCACGGGCCGACCATTTGGTCACGGGCCACGAGGCCGGTGATGGTGCGGTCGCCGATGGTGATCAGGAAGCTCTTGCTCGCCACGGCCGGGTGATGCAGAACGCGCTCGATGGACTCGCTGATGTCGAGGTTCGACGGATCGAAGTCATCGCCCAGTTCAGCTTCACGCACCACCGAACGGTGCATGCGCGGGGCTTTGCCCAGCAACACTTCCAGTGGCATATCCACCGGGTTGTTGCCGAAGTGGCTGTCGGTCACAGTCAGTTGCGGTTCAGCGGTGGCTTCACCGACAACGGCAAACGGGCAACGCTCGCGTTCGCAGATCGCCTGAAAGCGCGCGAAGTCTTCAGGGCCGACGGCCAGAACGTAACGTTCCTGGGATTCGTTGGACCAGATTTCGTGCGGGGCCATGCCCGGCTCGTCGTTCGGAATGTTGCGCAGTTCGAAACGGCCACCGCGGTCGCCGTCGTTGACCAGTTCCGGGAAGGCGTTGGACAGACCGCCTGCACCCACGTCGTGGATGAAGCTGATCGGGTTCTTGTCACCCAACTGCCAGCAACGGTCGATGACTTCCTGACAACGACGCTCCATCTCAGGGTTTTCACGCTGTACGGAAGCGAAGTCGAGATCCGCCGAGCTGGTGCCGGTGGCCATCGAGGAAGCAGCGCCGCCACCCAGACCGATCAACATCGCCGGGCCGCCGAGGACGATCAGCTTGGAGCCAACGACGATTTCGCCTTTCTTGACGTGCTCTTCGCGGATGTTGCCCATGCCGCCAGCGAGCATGATCGGCTTGTGGTAACCACGAACTTCGTCACCGTGCGGGGTGGTGATCGACTGTTCGAAGGTACGGAAGTAGCCAGTCAGGGCCGGACGGCCGAATTCGTTGTTGAACGCGGCGCCGCCGAGCGGGCCTTCGATCATGATGTCCAGCGCGGTGACGATGCGCTCAGGCTTGCCGTACGGCACTTCCCACGGCTGTTCGAAGCCCGGGATTTGCAGGTTCGATACGGTGAAACCGGTCAGGCCAGCCTTTGGCTTGGCGCCACGGCCGGTTGCACCTTCGTCACGGATCTCGCCGCCGGAACCGGTCGATGCACCCGGGAACGGGGCAATCGCGGTCGGGTGGTTGTGGGTTTCAACCTTCATCAGGATGTGCACCGGCTCCTGCACCGCGCCGTACTGGCGGGTCTCAGGGTTCGGGAAGAAACGGCCGGCGACGTTGCCGACGATCACCGAGGCGTTGTCCTTATAAGCCGACAGAACGCCTTCGCTGTGCATCACGTAGGTGTTCTTGATCATGCCGAACAGGCTTTTTTCCTGGTTCTCACCATCAATATCCCAACTGGCGTTGAAGATCTTGTGACGGCAGTGTTCGGAGTTGGCCTGGGCGAACATCATCAGTTCGATGTCGTGCGGGTTGCGCTTCAAGCCATTGAAAGCGTCGACCAGATAGTCGATCTCGTCTTCGGCCAGGGCCAGGCCCAGCTCGGTGTTGGCTTTTTCCAGCGCGGCGCGACCGCCACCGAGGATGTCGATCGCGGTCAGCGGCTTCGGTTCGGCGTGGCTGAACAGACCGGCGGCCTGTTCAAGGTTGGCCAGAACGATTTGCGTCATGCGGTCATGCAGCACGTCGGCAATCTGCTGGGCTTCGGCGTCGCTGAACTGACCGGCAACGTAGAACGCGATACCGCGCTCCAGACGCTGGATCTTGCTCAGGCCGCAGTTGCGGGCGATGTCGCTGGCCTTGCTCGACCATGGCGAGATGGTGCCGAAACGCGGCAACACCAGAAACAGACGGCCGGTCGGCTCTTGTACCGGAACGCTTGGGCCGTACTTCAG
>NZ_CDROCK010000109.1:0-4049 GCF_977020205.1 Pseudomonas sp. AIG
AGAATGCCACCGTGGCGCACAGACGCCTCGGCTTGGGCGAGTCCATACAATTACAGAGGGTTTGTGTTTACCCTGGAGCTGCCGAAGGCTGCGATCTTTTGCTTTTCAAGGCCATAAAAAAACGCCCCGCACTCACTGAGTACGGGGCGTTTTTCATGCGGCGTGATCAAGCGTAGCTTGGGGTCTCGCTGCTTTCTTCAACCAGTTCCAGCGCGATGTTGTTCTGCGTGTTGATCTTGCGATACAGCGCAGCATCGGTTTCCAGGACCTTTTCACGGGCCGGGAAGATTTCCGCCAGTTTGCCGGCCCACTCGCCCTTGGCCTTGGCCGGGAAGCACTTCTCGATCAGCTCGAGCATGATCGAAACGGTCACCGACGCACCCGGCGAAGCGCCGAGCAGGGCGGCGAGGGAACCGTCCTTGGCCGACACCAGTTCGGTACCGAACTGCAGGATGCCGCCCTTTTTCGGGTCTTTCTTGATGATCTGCACCCGTTGGCCAGCCACTTCCAGGCGCCAGTCTTCGGCTTTCGCCTCGGGGTAGAAACGGCGCAGGGAATCCAGGCGCTGTTCCATCGATTGCATCACTTCGCTGACCAGGTACTTGGTCAGGTCCATGTTGTTTTTCGCCACGGCCAGCATCGGCCCGATGTTGCCGGCGCGAACCGACAGCGGCAGGTCCATGAAGGAGCCGTGCTTGAGGAACTTGGTGGTGAAACCGGCGTATGGCCCGAACAACAGGGATTTCTTGCCGTCGACCACGCGGGTGTCCAGGTGCGGCACCGACATCGGTGGCGAACCCACAGCCGCCTGGCTGTAGACCTTGGCCTGGTGCTGTTTGACCACTTCCGGGTTGTCGCAACGCAGCCACTGGCCGCTGATCGGGAAGCCGCCGAAGCCTTTGCTTTCTTCGATGCCCGAAGCCTGCAGCAACGGCAGGGCCGCGCCGCCCGCGCCGAGGAAGACGAACTTGGCGTCGACTTCACGGCTGCTGCCGCTGTTGACGTCCTTGATGCTGACGGTCCAACCGCTGCCGTTACGCTTGAGGCCGGTGACGCGCTTGCAGTATTTGACTTGCGTGTCCGGCGCGCTGGTCAGGTGCTTGAGCAACTGATTGGTCAGGGCGCCGAAGTTGACGTCGGTGCCGTTCATCACGCGAGTGGCGGCGAGGACTTCGTCCGGCGCGCGGCCCGGCATCATCAGCGGCATCCACTCGGCCATCTTGGCCTTGTCTTCGGTGTACTCCATGTCGGAGAACGCGTGATGCTTGTGCAGCACATCGAACCGGGACTTGAGGAAGGACACACCATTGTCGCCCTGGACGAAACTCAGGTGCGGCACCGGGCTGATGAAGGATTTGCACGAGCCGAAGGTGCCTTTCTTGGTCAAGTACGACCAAAACTGCTTCGACACCTCGAACTGGGTGTTGATGTGCACGGCTTTCTTGATGTCGACGGTGCCATCGGCGGCCTGCGGCGTGTAGTTCAGCTCGCACAGACCCGCGTGGCCGGTACCGGCGTTGTTCCACGGGTTGGAACTCTCGGCAGCACCGGAATCCATCAGCTCGACGACTTCCAGCTTGATCGCGGGGTCGAGCTCTTTGAGCAGCACGGCCAGGGTGGCACTCATGATGCCGGCCCCAACCAGTACTACGTCGACTGCTTCGTTATGCGCCATTTAACGCGTCTCCAAAATCTGCAGCACCAAATTGTCGGCATGGCTGCCAGGCGTTCCGGGACAGGTCAGTGATGTCCGGGCTATCCGTGGTCAGGTTCGCCATGTCCGAATCTTCGCAATTTTTCGCAACTTCGACGGATGTGTGCGGCCTGGCTTCAAGAGCTCCATGAACTCATTTCAGCACGCGGCTGGCAATTCGACTTATGGTCGAGACATCCGTTTTTGTGCAACCAAATCCGTAGCGGACAGGCTTCAGGCTCCGATATTCGAGGTATACCCGGTCCTGTGTCGTTGGGCTGTTTCAGACGCTAATGGTGCATGTTCAGACGCAAAACTTTTCATTTGCTCGCCACACTCTTGTGAAGTTGTGAAAACCCGTTTTTTTCACGCTCTTTTGAAGACGTGAACCTCAAAAAAGGGCTGTCCAGGCCTGGCACCTTGCCCGAGGGCAAAAACAACGCGGTGGCCGAGCGTCATGACAGCTCTGCAGATTCGCGAAAAGCGGGGTTTTTGCCGGAAGAACAGGCAAGCGCGCCAACTTCACTCGATCTGTGTGGGCGGCTCTCTGTGGGCGATTTTGGGTGTCGATGCATGCGCATTGACGCTGTTGCGGGGCCCGATCAGGAGACGTCCTTATAATCGGGGGGAGATTGTATCGAAGAAATGCGGGGAGTTGGTCGTGTTTAATGACTTTTATTAGGCATCCGGTCAGATGCTCAACATCGCTTGCACCCGTGCGCGGGGCTGCGACGCTATGACGCGGGCGCTGGCGGGCAGTGGCTGGTGCAACCAGTTGAGGCGGATTTCTTCGATTTCCACCCAACCGTCGCCCATCGGCTGCAGGCTGCACTGCTTGAATGCCTGACAATGGCCATTGCGGTCGAGCAGGGCGAAGCTGCGGTGCAGCGGGCGTGGGGCGAACAACGAGATCAGATAACGCATGGTCGAGTACCTTGTGGGGGACTGATTGCAAGGTTGTCAAAGCGCCGTGACGTGAACGTGTATGCCGGGTGAATAATCTGTGACAGGAACCGCTTTCCCAAGGGTTTGTCAGACATTTCAGTATTCACTGTCGGGCGCTGGTTACCCGCAGTGGCCCACCGCTATACTGCCGGCCTGTTTGTGCCTGATTCTGGAGAGAAGAGCATGTTGCAACGCCTGTTGTTCGGTTTGATCACTGTGGCCGGTTTGACCCTGGCCGGCTGCGCCCACAGCCCGCAACAACTGAGCCCGGAGCCGAAGCTGACCACTCAGTTGCCAGCGGTCGGCCGTGGCCAGCCAGTCGTCGTGCGCGTGGTTGACGGTCGTCCGTCGCCAACCCTCGGTACCCGTGGCGGTCTGTACCCGGAAACCAGCGCCATCACCGTGCAGCGCGAGCAGATCCTGCCAAAGCTGCAGGCTCAGGCTGAAGCCGCCGTGCGCCTGCTCGGGTTCACCCCGACCAACAACGCGCCAAACGCTCCGCAGTTGACCGTGACCCTGACCGAACTGAAGTATCAGTCGCCGAAAGAAGGCATGTACGTGACTGAAGCGACCATCGGCGCGACCTTCCGCTCCGATGTACAGAACGCCAACCGCCGTTACAGCGGCCGTTACGGCGCTTCGCTGGACCAGCGTTTCGGCATGGCGCCGAACCAGGAAACCAATACCAAACTGGTCAGCGATGTATTGAGCGATGCGCTGACGCGTCTGTTCAAGGATCCGACTGTGGGTCAGGTGCTCGCTGAGTAAGCTTTCGACGGATGTGAAAAAGCCCGGGGCCAGTGATGGTTCCGGGCTTTTTTGTGGGTGTCAGGGTTGGGATTTGTGTCGTATGGGAGATCGATCCCCCTCACCCCAGCCCTCTCCCCCAAAGGGGGCGAGGGGGAAAGGGAGCCAATTTTTGTTGTGCCTGGGATCTGCATTCATCTCGGAGTTTCAGGTCGATGTACCTCGAATAAACACCTCGGTCAGTCCCCTCTCCCCCTGGGAGAGGGCTAGGGTGCTTTTGCTTTTTCAGGCCGCCTGAGAATAAAAGTCGAGCACGCTCACGCCCGTCAGCAAATCCGTCTCAGGCAAATCCGCATGCTGATGCCCACCCAGCGCGCAATACACCAGCCAATGGCGATCCTGAACATTGAAGGCGAGGCTACCGACGAGACTTTGCTGTTCGTCATAAGGCGTGATGAGGTACAGACGATCCTGGTTTTCAGCGTGAAGCATGTCGCGTTCCATGTGTGTTTCGAGGCGCGCAGGGTGGCCTATCCACATGACGATGCCGTGACACAGGACAGCCATCGGTCGATTGTCAGGTTATTTGTCGCAAAGGCTGGGGTTGAACCGGCAGGTTTGGGTAGAATCCGCGCCGCGGTCGTCGATCTGGCGTCTGCCACAC
>NZ_CDROCK010000110.1:0-3835 GCF_977020205.1 Pseudomonas sp. AIG
GCAAGCGGAACAGGATCGCCGCTTTGTTGGGGAAGTACTGATACAGCGAGCCGATACTCACGCCAGCCTTTTCCGCGACCCGTGGGGGCGACTTGTCCCCGGCGTGACCAAGGCCTCGGGTGCGGTGAGGTATAGGTGGCGTCTTCCATGGGATAGCGGGCCAATTGAGTGATGATGGAGTTTTTTTGTAGTGGCGCCTTGACATTGGATCGCCAGCCACCTTAGCTGATTCAACGCGATGTTGATCAATGCCGAGAGCGGTACGGGCAAAAGAGCTTTCCGGCTTTTATTTCTTGTCCAATATCGATGAGCACAGTTGGTTGACTAGCACGCACAGTGTCTCTGCTTATCGAATGTTTTGAGTACTGAGATAAACCCTGAACCGAGGGGGGCGCCCCTTCAATTAGTCAGTTACGCAAGGTGCTTGGCGGAAGTGCATTGGAGTCGACGGCAGATGGAACTGAACAGTGAGAGTCGCATGATCAATTCATTTTTTCAGGATGTGGTCGGTTTCACTTTGGTGCTCCTGCTTTTAATATTCACAGTACTTATTCAGGGTGACAGCCTGTACGTAGGGCTATGGTATTACCTTGGTGTCGCAGGCACTGCGCTTGTAATCACTGTTTTCATAAGGCCTCGTCCTGGCTTTTTGACTGGCGTATCGATCGCTTTAACGATGATATTTGTCTTTTATTTACAGATAAATCAGGGCGGATCTCGTCCGGATGGACTTTTGGTGGTTGCACACCTGTTCTCTTTGCCAGGCGCATTGATTGGTTTGCTGGCGGCGGGCTGGGTTGTACGCCAAAGAACGGCAAGTTCATCGATCGCCGCACTTCTCTTGGCCATGCTGGGCGTGACTACCGGATTTTTTCTTAATCAATTGCTGATTTGCCAGACGTTAATGTACTGCGGAAAGATACTCAGCGGCTGAATAAAGTCGGTACTCGAGTTGCTCTGTTTCGCATTTTAATAATCTACCCAGAGTGATTCTGGTCGGGGATGATTTGCCCTGAGCAATGAGGATTTTGCGATGCCTAGCGTAACTATCAATATTGCAAATAAGGGTACTGCTCTGGCCGGCGGGGGGTCTTCTACTGTTGGGCATATGTGGTATCAGTTGAATGACGGTCACGGTAATACTTCAGATTTCGGTTATGCTCCTGATGAACAGAAGCATGGGCAACCCTACGCTCCAGATCATGGAAAGGTCTACACGAACGACAGCGAAACATATCTGGATACTTCGTCGTCAAAGACGATTGAATTAACCGATTCGCAGTATTTTGACATGATGGAGTTTGGAAAGTATCCCTCCGATCATGGGTTTGATTACACCTATAACGGACTCAATAACAGTTGCATTGATTTCGTATGGAAAGCGCTTGAAACAGGCGGATTGAATCCGTCGGGTTTTCAAGGAGATGTCTGGCCAACTTGGAACAAAGACAATGTTGACGGCATTCCAGGCCCCTCGGATACTCCCGGTGGAGGTGGCCCGGGATCGTCAGGGGGCGGTGGACCTTTCGGCGAAGGCGGGCCCATCCAGGGCCCGTTTGATGGCGCAGGTCAGACAGTGTCACCATTGATTCTGGATCTGGACGGTGACGGCGTTGAAACACTGGGAAAAGCGTCCAATATTTACTTTGATCATGATGGTAATGGATTTGCCGAGAATACAGGTTGGGTAGGCAAGGATGACGGACTGCTCGTATGGGATCGAAATGGCAATGGTTTCATCGACGATGGAAGCGAACTCTTCGGCAACAACACCTTACTTGTTAATGGACAGAAAGCGCCCAACGGTTTTGCGGCCCTCGCTGAGCTAGACAGCAACCATGATGGACGAATAGATGCAAGCGATGTTGCGTTTACGCAATTGCGTGTTTGGAAAGATATCAACAGCAATGCCAAGCTTAATGAGGGCGAACTGCTAACGATGGCTGAAGCCAAGGTTCAAAGTTTCAGCACTGGGTTTGTCGATTTGGTCAAGGTGGACCAATACGGTAATGAAATCCGGCAAACAGGTAGCTACACCGACACAACAGGTGCAACTCTGGACATGAGTGATGTCTGGTTCAGCGTCGACAAACTGAAAACCATCGAACTTAATCAGGTAATAATCGGCCAAAAAGAAGGCGAGCTTCCTTATTTGGAGGGCGTAGGAACTGTCTC
The DNA here is from genome assembly GCF_977020205.1 of Pseudomonas sp. AIG. NCBI lineage: Bacteria > Pseudomonadati > Pseudomonadota > Gammaproteobacteria > Pseudomonadales > Pseudomonadaceae > Pseudomonas > Pseudomonas sp. AIG. The sequence goes on from NZ_CDROCK010000110.1 coordinate 2,176, forward strand.
AAATCTGCACCAGGCAATGGCCAAAGATTCAAGTGGTGAGTTGAAAGCGCTGGTCGAGCAGTTCACGCGGGAAACATCGCCCATGGTTAGGCAGGGCTTGATAGACAAGATCATCTACGCGTGGAGTGGCGTAGACGGGTTCGCACGTGATAGCCGCGGTGCTTACATTGACGATGGCAGGAAGATATATGCTTTGGAGGCGTTTCTCGGCAAGACATTTATCCAGTCGGCTGGTACCAATATGGGCACTCCCAACCCCGGGCCGAATGCCGCAGCCAAGTTGATCCAGTCCTATGAACAACTTGCTCTGTATGTCAGCTCCGCGCTGATGCTCCAGACCCATTTGCGACCGCTGCTGGAGGGGCTTCAATGGACATTTCAGAATAATCGCCTCGGCTTCGATGTTATGGCCTTGGTCGAAACCTTTCGACAGGCCTACAACGAAGACGCCGCCAAGGGCAGTGAATCGATGATCGCGTTCGCTCTGGCACTGGACAGCGCGGGCGGAAGCTGGGGCCAGTCTCTGCTGTACAGCCTGCGCACGGCTGGTGATGTCAACGGTCAGGGCTTCACCGCAATACTCGGCAGCCTCGGTAATACCATCGGCGGGACGGGTAACGATGAGCTGTACGGTGACGCTCAGTCCAATACCTTATTCGGGTTGGACGGCAAGGACAAACTGTATGGCGACGCCGGTAACGACATATTGGATGGCGGCAAGGGTAATGACTTTCTCAGTGGTGATGCTGGGTCTGATACTTATCGTTTTAGTCTTGGCTGGGGTCAAGACACGATCAACAACTACGACACTGGCACCAACAGCCAAGACGTCATCGCCTTTGATTCCACCGTTTCATCTCATGATATTCAAGCTGCTAGGATCGATGACCACTTGGTGCTTTCGTTTAAAGGAGGAACGGACTCGATCACCGTCGCAAATTACTTTTATCAGGACGGTGTGAGTTCGTATCTGCTCGATCAGGTGCGGTTCGCCGATGGAACTGTATGGAGCGCCGCGCATATTCAGTATCTGGTCAGTTTGAGTAGTACCGGAAACGATCGACTTTACGGGACCGCTGGCGCTGATCACCTTCAGGGGGGAGGTGGCGACGATAAACTGTTTGGTGCTCAGGGCAACGATACGCTTGAGGGGGGCGCAGGCAACGACTGGCTCGAAGGAGGCGGTGGTGCGGACGTTTATGTATTCAACCTGGGTGATGGCAATGATGTCATTCAAGAGAGCTCCGGCATCGCGGGTGAATCGGATGTGTTGCGATTTGGCGAGGGCATTGATCCGGCAGACATCAAAGTCAGCAGTCTGGGTGACGGGCTGGTATTTCATCATACGAATGGTTTTGACCAGCTGATTGTGCAAGGTTGGTTCAAGGAAAACAGTGCGCGTTACCAAATTGAACGTATCGAGTTTGCCGATGGCACGACGTGGAGTGCTACACAACTGACGGCGGGACTGCTGAGCGTCACGGGGACCGAGGCTAATGACATTATTACTGCCGTCGACTCTGTTTTGAGCCAGGTACTCAAAGGTAAAGGCGGTGACGATGTATTAAAAGGAAGTGGCGGCAATGATCTTCTGGAGGGCGGAGTCGGCAATGACACATTGAGCGGCGGACAGGGCAGCGACCGCTATGTGTTCAATCTG
>NZ_CDROCK010000111.1:0-3535 GCF_977020205.1 Pseudomonas sp. AIG
CTGAGTTCGGGATGGGATCAGGTGGTTCCAACGCTCTATGGTCGTCAAGAAATTCGGGTACTGAGTCGTGACCAGATGGCCTCGCTTCAGCAAATTGGGTATGTGATAGCTTTCGGTGTTTGTGAACATCGAACTTTCGGTTCGTTTCGTCTTCACACACCGCAATCTGGCCTCTCTCGAGTTCGCAAATTGCTTGGGTGTTATATGGTCAAGCCTCACGGGCAATTAGTATTGGTTAGCTCAACGCCTCACAGCGCTTACACACCCAACCTATCAACGTCGTAGTCTTCGACGGCCCTTCAGGGAACTCAAGGTTCCAGTGAGATCTCATCTTGAGGCAAGTTTCCCGCTTAGATGCTTTCAGCGGTTATCTTTCCCGAACATAGCTACCCGGCAATGCCACTGGCGTGACAACCGGAACACCAGAGGTTCGTCCACTCCGGTCCTCTCGTACTAGGAGCAGCCCCTCTCAAATCTCAAACGTCCACGGCAGATAGGGACCGAACTGTCTCACGACGTTCTAAACCCAGCTCGCGTACCACTTTAAATGGCGAACAGCCATACCCTTGGGACCGGCTTCAGCCCCAGGATGTGATGAGCCGACATCGAGGTGCCAAACACCGCCGTCGATATGAACTCTTGGGCGGTATCAGCCTGTTATCCCCGGAGTACCTTTTATCCGTTGAGCGATGGCCCTTCCATACAGAACCACCGGATCACTAAGACCTACTTTCGTACCTGCTCGACGTGTCTGTCTCGCAGTCAAGCGCGCTTTTGCCTTTATACTCTACGACCGATTTCCGACCGGTCTGAGCGCACCTTCGTACTCCTCCGTTACTCTTTAGGAGGAGACCGCCCCAGTCAAACTACCCACCATACACTGTCCTCGATCCGGATAACGGACCTGAGTTAGAACCTCAAAGTTGCCAGGGTGGTATTTCAAGGTTGGCTCCACGCGAACTGGCGTCCACGCTTCAAAGCCTCCCACCTATCCTACACAAGCAAATTCAAAGTCCAGTGCAAAGCTATAGTAAAGGTTCACGGGGTCTTTCCGTCTAGCCGCGGATACACTGCATCTTCACAGCGATTTCAATTTCACTGAGTCTCGGGTGGAGACAGCGCCGCCATCGTTACGCCATTCGTGCAGGTCGGAACTTACCCGACAAGGAATTTCGCTACCTTAGGACCGTTATAGTTACGGCCGCCGTTTACCGGGGCTTCGATCAAGAGCTTCGCGTTAGCTAACCCCATCAATTAACCTTCCGGCACCGGGCAGGCGTCACACCCTATACGTCCACTTTCGTGTTTGCAGAGTGCTGTGTTTTTAATAAACAGTCGCAGCGGCCTGGTATCTTCGACCGGCATGAGCTTACGGAGCAAGTCCTTCACCCTCACCGGCGCACCTTCTCCCGAAGTTACGGTGCCATTTTGCCTAGTTCCTTCACCCGAGTTCTCTCAAGCGCCTTGGTATTCTCTACCCAACCACCTGTGTCGGTTTGGGGTACGGTTCCTGGTTACCTGAAGCTTAGAAGCTTTTCTTGGAAGCATGGCATCAACCACTTCGTGTTCTAAAAGAACACTCGTCATCAGCTCTCGGCCTTAAGATCCCGGATTTACCTAAGATCTCAGCCTACCACCTTAAACTTGGACAACCAACGCCAAGCTGGCCTAGCCTTCTCCGTCCCTCCATCGCAATAACCAGAAGTACAGGAATATTAACCTGTTTTCCATCGACTACGCTTTTCAGCCTCGCCTTAGGGACCGACTAACCCTGCGTCGATTAACGTTGCGCAGGAAACCTTGGTCTTTCGGCGTGGGTGTTTTTCACACCCATTGTCGTTACTCATGTCAGCATTCGCACTTCTGATACCTCCAGCAAGCTTCTCAACTCACCTTCACAGGCTTACAGAACGCTCCTCTACCGCATCATCCGAAGATGATACCCGTAGCTTCGGTGTATGGTTTGAGCCCCGTTACATCTTCCGCGCAGGCCGACTCGACTAGTGAGCTATTACGCTTTCTTTAAAGGGTGGCTGCTTCTAAGCCAACCTCCTAGCTGTCTAAGCCTTCCCACATCGTTTCCCACTTAACCATAACTTTGGGACCTTAGCTGACGGTCTGGGTTGTTTCCCTTTTCACGACGGACGTTAGCACCCGCCGTGTGTCTCCCATGCTCGGCACTTGTAGGTATTCGGAGTTTGCATCGGTTTGGTAAGTCGGGATGACCCCCTAGCCGAAACAGTGCTCTACCCCCTACAGTGATACATGAGGCGCTACCTAAATAGCTTTCGAGGAGAACCAGCTATCTCCGAGCTTGATTAGCCTTTCACTCCGATCCACAGGTCATCCGCTAACTTTTCAACGGTAGTCGGTTCGGTCCTCCAGTTAGTGTTACCCAACCTTCAACCTGCCCATGGATAGATCGCCCGGTTTCGGGTCTATTCCCAGCGACTAGACGCCCTATTAAGACTCGCTTTCGCTACGCCTCCCCTATTCGGTTAAGCTCGCCACTGAAAATAAGTCGCTGACCCATTATACAAAAGGTACGCAGTCACAGAACAAAGTCTGCTCCCACTGCTTGTACGCATACGGTTTCAGGATCTATTTCACTCCCCTCTCCGGGGTTCTTTTCGCCTTTCCCTCACGGTACTAGTTCACTATCGGTCAGTCAGTAGTATTTAGCCTTGGAGGATGGTCCCCCCATATTCAGACAAAGTTTCTCGTGCTCCGTCCTACTCGATTTCATGACTAAGAGATTTTCGCGTACAGGGCTATCACCCACTATGGCCGCACTTTCCAGAGCGTTCCGCTAATCTCAAAGCCACTTAAGGGCTAGTCCCCGTTCGCTCGCCACTACTAAGGGAATCTCGGTTGATTTCTTTTCCTCAGGGTACTTAGATGTTTCAGTTCCCCTGGTTCGCCTCTTGCACCTATGTATTCAGTACAAGATAACCATCTTATGATGGCTGGGTTCCCCCATTCAGACATCTCCGGATCAAAGTCTGTTTGCCGACTCCCCGAAGCTTTTCGCAGGCTACCACGTCTTTCATCGCCTCTGACTGCCAAGGCATCCACCGTATGCGCTTCTTCACTTGACCATATAACCCCAAGCAATCTGGTTATACTGTGAAGACGACATTCGCCGAAAATTCGAATTTCTCAATTAAGAGAACTCACAAATTTTACCTTAGCCTGATCCGTTACCAGTGAAAGTAACGTTCAGTCTATCTTTCTATCACATACCCAAATTTTTAAAGAACGAACTAGTCAAAGACTAGAAATCAACATTCATCATCACAACGATGGAATGCTCATTTCTAAGCTTTCAAACTTCAGAAGCAGTAGTGGTGGAGCCAAACGGGATCGAACCGTTGACCTCCTGCGTGCAAGGCAGGCGCTCTCCCAGCTGAGCTATGGCCCCGTATTTCTACAGGCGTTTCCCACACAAAATTGGTGGGTCTGGGCAGATTCGAACTGCCGACCTCACCCTTATCAGGGGTGCGCTCTAACCAACTGAGCTACAGACCCAATTTCG
>NZ_CDROCK010000112.1:0-3170 GCF_977020205.1 Pseudomonas sp. AIG
CAGTCACCGGCCAGGATGTATTCCTTGATGGTATCGACGGCTTTTTCGTAATCGTCCTGGGTGAAACTGGAGCGGAACACTGGATCAGCCGATTGCTGCTTGCTGAAGTCCAGGCCACGGCGCGGAGTGATCGGCTGACGCAGTTTTTCCAGCAATGCCTGCAGTTGCGCCTGACCTTGTTCGAAGGCATCAGCCTGCCCAGGGTCGGCCAGCACGATCGCGTGCATCTTGCCGGCGAGGTTGTCGAACACCACAACGGCGTCGGAAACCATCAGCAGGATGTCCGGCACACCCAGCGGATCCGGGTTCGGGCACTTGCCCAGGCGCTTCTCGACATAACGCACGCAGTCGTACCCGAAGTAACCGACCAGGCCACCATTGAAACGCGGCAGGCCAGCAATGGTCGGCACGTTGTAGCGCGCCTTGAAGGTTTCAACGAAGGCCAGCGGGTCTTCAACGTCGTGGCTTTCGGTCTCGACGCCATCGACGGTGATGCTGACGTGATGGTCGTGAACCCGCAGCACGGTGCGGCAAGGCAGGCCGATGATCGAGTAACGGCCCCATTTCTCGCCGCCCTGCACCGATTCGAGCAGGTAGGAGTTGGGCTGGTCGGCCAGTTTCAGGTAGATCGACAGCGGCGTGTCGAAGTCGGCCAGGGTTTCGCAGGCCAACGGAATGCGGTTGTAGCCGTCAGCGGCCAAGCGCAGGAATTCTTCGCGGATCATAAGGTGCCTCGTGGTGTGAGGGGCAAATCAGTCAGGTATGCAAACGCGCCGGCAGGCCGGCCAGGAACAAGTCAGGCGCGCCAACGCCAGCGGGCCAGGGCCTTGATGACTTTCATCCAGAGTTTGCGAGTGACCACCACGATGGCGTTTCCAGAATGGGAGTGAGAAGCGTCGGGCAACGTTATCTCAGCGGCCGAACCGAGGCAACCGGGAATTAGCTTGCGCAGATCGTCGATCACCAAGGCCGGCGATTCTTCGGCAATTGGCCGGCCATGGTTGTAGCCGTAACTCAGTGCCACGCATTTGACCCCCGCCGCTTTCGCCGCCAGCACGTCGCTGCGCGAGTCGCCGACGAACAACGATTGCGAGGCCGGGATGTTGGCCATTTTCATCACGAAGAACAGCGCCGCTGGATCCGGTTTCTTCTGCGGCAAGGTATCGCCGCCGATGATCCACTTGAAGTAGCGGCCAATCTTCATCTGATCCAGCAATGGCGCGACGAAACGCTCCGGTTTGTTGGTGATCAGCGCCATGGCCACGCCCTGCTTTTGCAGCCACTTGAGGGTATCGCGCACGCCGGGATAGACCACGGTCAGCTCATGGCTGGCGCCGTAAGCCTCCATGAACACTTCCAGCGCATGCTCGGCCTCGACGTCATCCACCGCTGAATGATCGATGCCACCGGCCAAGGCGCGGCGCACCAGGACCGGCGCGCCGTTGCCGACCCACTCGCGCACCGATTCGATACCGGCAGGCTGGCGGCCGAGGGAGAGCAGCATGGTGTCCACCGCCGCTGCCAGGTCTGGAACCGAGTCGATCAGCGTGCCATCCAGATCGAACATCACCAGCCGTGGCAGTTTTCCCGGGAACAGCTGCTCAAACCCGCTCATGGACGCGCCAGCGCCAGTTCGGAACGCATCTTGTCGATGACTTCCTGGTAGTTCGGTGCATTGAAGATCGCCGAGCCGGCGACAAAGGTGTCAGCGCCAGCCGCGGCGATTTCGCGGATGTTGTTGACGTTGACGCCGCCGTCGATTTCCAGACGGATGTCACGGCCCGAGGCATCGATGATCGCCCGCGCTTCGCGCAGTTTGTCGAGGGTGCCGGGGATGAACTTCTGCCCGCCGAAGCCCGGGTTGACGCTCATCAGCAAGACCATGTCGACCTTGTCGATCACATACTTGAGTACGTCCAGCGGAGTCGCCGGGTTGAACACCAGACCGGATTTGCAGCCGCCTTCACGGATCAGTTGCAGCGAGCGATCAACGTGCAGGGTGGCTTCCGGGTGGAAGGTGATGTAAGTCGCGCCGGCTTCGATGAAGTCGCCAACGATGCGATCCACCGGACTGACCATCAGGTGCGCGTCGATCGGCGCGGTGACGCCGTACTTGCGCAACGCCGCGCAAACCATCGGGCCGATGGTCAGGTTGGGTACGTAGTGGTTGTCCATGACGTCGAAGTGGACGAAGTCGGCGCCAGCGGCCAGAACGTTGTCGACTTCCTCGCCGAGGCGGGCGAAGTCGGCGGAGAGAATCGACGGAGCAATTACGAAGGGCTGCATGACGCACCTTTTCTGAGCTAAATCACGATGGCGCGCATTGTATACCTCAAGTTTCCAAGCGCGCACCGTGACCGCGATGATTGGGTTGTGCCATGACGGATCACCGGCGCTGACTCAATACGCCGCGCGGTAGATCTTCTCGATGTCGGCAGCGCTGAGTTTGCGCGGGTTGTTGCGCATCAGGCGCTCGATGCCCGCCGCTTCCACAGCCATCGCCGGGATCGCCTCTTCCGGGACACCGAAACTGCGCAGGCCGGCAGGAATTTCCACCGCTGCGCACAGATCAGTCATGGCCTGCACGGCTTTGTCTGCGGCCTCGGCGGCACTGAGATGAGCGGTCTTCACCCCCATGGCTTCGGCAATATCCTGCATGCGTTCAACGCAAGCCATCTTGTTCCAGGTCATGACATACGGCAGCAGCAACGCATTGCTCACGCCATGAGCGATGTTGAAGCGCCCGCCCAGCGGATACGCCAGCGCATGCACCGCGCCGACCCCGGCATTACCGAACGCCATACCGGCCATCAGGCTGGCGGTGGCCATGTCTTCGCGCGCTTGCAGGTTGGCGCCGTTGGCGTAGGCCTTGGGCAGCGCTCTGGCAATCAGCTTGATCGCGCCGATGGCCAGCGAGTCGGTGATCGGCGAGGCATTTACCGACAGATAGGATTCGATGGCGTGCACCAGCGCGTCGACACCACTCGCGGCGGTGACGCTGCGAGGGCAGGTCAGGGTCATTTGCGGGCTGACCAGCGCTACGTCCGGCAATAGATAATCGCTGACGATGCCTTTTTTTAGCTGCGCGACTTTGTCCGAGAGGATTGCGACATTGGTCACTTCGGAACCAGTGCCGGCGGTGGTCGGGATGGCGATCAGCGGCGGGCCTT
>NZ_CDROCK010000113.1:0-3049 GCF_977020205.1 Pseudomonas sp. AIG
TCTGGCCTTTGGCCGCGACGCCGCTCAGGGTGACAGCCGTTTCCACTGTGCTCCCGCCTTGAGCGATTTCATCCCCGCTGGGTGAGCCTTTTACCGAATCCAGGGTCGGCACAACGTTTTCGTAGGCCTTGATCCTGTAAGTCCGTAGCGCAAACGTCACGGCCTCTGTCTCGACTTGAGTACCACCAAAACCTGCCTTGAACTCCAGTTCCAGGTCTCTGCCATCTTCCAGGCTTTGCAAGTCCGGCAGCGGAAATGTGTGGGTGTAAAAACCCTGGTCGATCCACGTCGCATTGGTTTGCGAACCCGGCGGTTGCCAGAAGGTTTTCGAGTAGTCGCCCCCGCCTTTTAATGTCCCTTTCGCTTTCAGCCAGACATATTGTCTCAACGCAATATGCGGGTAACTGTTCGCGCGAAGGGTGGCGTTGGTGGTCAATTGACTGACGTCCAACTCCGGCCCTTCGCCTTGTTCGGAGGCCTGCACGATCAGCGGCCCGGGCAAATCGCTTTGCGCAATGGGCGACACCGCCAACGTACGCGTCTGCGAGTCTTTCGGTTGCTGGGTGCCGCGTGTCACGGAGTAGTCAAGCGTGATTGACTTGTCGAGGTTGAAGGCGATCACCGAGACGGCCAGCGGTATTTCCTGCGGGCCGACGGTGGTGACGGGCCATGGCTCGGTGGTGTGCGAACCGGCAGCCGGCGTTCCGGGGGCGCCGGTCAAGCGGACGATAATCTTGTCGCCGACCAGCATGCCGTCATAGTTGATCACTGAGGTCAATGCATTCTGGGCATCGAGCGGGTCGAGACTAGTGTCGTTGGGGGCTTCCTTGATTTTCGGCGGTTCAAGCACAATGCGCGAACCCACAACTGTCGCCGTGGCAGTTACGGACTTGCCCACCGGATCGCCATCAGGCCTGAACAACGCGTAAGTCACCGTCACGCTACTTTCGGCAATGACCTTGGCATTGGGCACCTTCAAAACGCTGCGCTTTTTCTCGCCGATTTCGTCTGGTTCGACGGTGCCCTCTACCTGCGCATCAGCGACGATTTGTCCTTCGATCCTGGCGATATACTCAGCCTTGATCTTGTCACCCAGATTGAAAGCGTCACTTCGGGTTGAGACCAGCACCAGCAAATCATCATCGGCCAGTTTCCCCAGGTCGATTTCCGTTGCCTCATCCTCTGCGTCGTCGAGTACTTCCCGCAAAATCGGTTTGGCCAGCAAATTGATATTCGCCCGAATGATCTTCGACCAGCGCCGTTTATGCGTGGCGTTGAGCAGTTGATCGACCACGGTGTAGGAGAACGGGCAGTTCTCCTGACTGCCAATGAGTTCGAAGTGCTTGCTCTCGATTTTCGCCACAAAGGATTCGCCCACCTCAGCCGGTGTTACCGGAAAGTCGAAACGTTCGTTGCCGATTTCCACGGTGACCTTGTCGTAGGCCTTTATGTGCGAGTACGTGAGGGTGAGGGGCACCCCTTTTTCGATTTTATCCTCGTCGATGCTCGCCGGATCACCCCATTCGGCCGGCAGGCTGATGCCCAGACCCGGATGCTCGCCACTGCCCGGTACATCATTGCCACCGGGCAATGTCGCACTGTAGAGCGCCCATAATTCGGTGGATTCGTCTTGATTGCCGGAGTGTCTTTTCAATTTGTACTGGATGACGTTGGTAACCCCGTCACGCAAGTCCGACTGGAACATATTGAAGGTGATGATTTCATTGCCGACTTGCTGGGGCAGGCCGATCTGCACGCCATTGAGCCAGAGAGTGATTTCATCGTATTGGCCGGGATCCATCGGCGGATCGACCTGCACCTGGACCGCCGCAGCGAACGTGCCGTTGTCGCGACGCACCTCCTTGAAAATTCCCGGCGGCACCCCCTGCACCGGCACGCCGGCGGGCGGCGTTTCATCGCTGATGACACCGTCGGTGGCCAATGCGATTTTGGCGGGGTAGAGCGTTTGCGAATCGTTGCGTGGCTGAGTGGTTGTCATGGGACACCTTCCTGGTGGCTGGCCAGAAGGAATGCTGGCCGGGATCGGTTGATCAAACACCGGACGGGGAAGACTGGCTACTGTCAACTCTGACAGGTGGCGACGAACGGTCAGTGGTTTGAACGCAAAAGATCGCAGCCTTCGGCAGCTCCTACACCGACCTCAGTAGGAGCTGCCGAAGGCTGCGATCTTTTGATCTTGCCGCTATCAGAGCGCCAACGAATCTGCCGGCCCATTACATCCATCACATCAAGACCATCACGCAACAGCATCGCGGCGGCATAAAGAAAAAGGGGACATAAACAAGGTGTGTGATCGACGCCGATACCTGTGAGAGCGGGCTTGCCCGCGAGGAAGTCAGCAGCCGCTGACCCCGGCTACTGCGGCAACTCCAGATTATCCAGCACCCGATTCACCGCCAGCTCGCCGAGCATGATCAGCTGCGCGATCCCCATCAGTGTTCGGCGCTGAGATGGCTTGACCAGTCCGGCGATTTCCTGGGCGATGGTTTTGGCCGAGGCAAGGGTTTCGCAAGCGTTGGCCAGCAGGTCTTCGTTTTTGGTGTCGGCGGTGACCGCGTACATGGCGCGGGGGCTGAAGGGCGGTGGGGTGGAGCCGGGTGGGCAGAGGTAGTGGTCGAGGGCGCGGTCGGCGGCTTGGTGGAGTTTTTTGGAATCGAGGGATTCGTAGGGGGAGGTAGGGTCGGTTTCGGGTGGGTTGGGTGTTGGTTTGATCATGGTAAAGCTCCTTTGAAGTGGAGCCGCTACAACCTGTCGCTAAACAGGAGGGGTGGCGGCTGTACGCAGGTTAGCGAACCGGTCAAAGGCACCCGGCAGACCCGAAGGTCTCCCGCATACAGCCACCATGACGAAATCGCGAAAATACAGATCCGCAACGAAGCCTGGAACGCCGATGCACCTTTGACTTGAGTTCGAGTCGCTAAACCCGATCGCTGATTCGTCAGCGACCGGACCACAATAGAACCCGACCCCAAAGCGCACAAGCCGGCGGATTCTGGCGTAGCTGTAGGCAATGGCGCAAGAATTTGTA
>NZ_CDROCK010000114.1:0-3031 GCF_977020205.1 Pseudomonas sp. AIG
CTCTCGAGGATCTTCTTCGTGTCGGGGCTGGCGGCGAAGTCTTCGAGGTTGGTTTCCTCCGGCATCCACTGCTGGTGGAAGCGTGGTGCGTCGACCGCTTCCTGCAGGCCCATGCCGTAGTCGATGACGTTAAGCATGGTCAGCAAGGTCGCGGTAATGATGCGGCTGCCACCCGGCGTGCCGACCACCATCACCACTTTGCCATCCTTGGTGACGATGGTTGGGCTCATCGACGACAACGGTGCCTTGCCCGGCGCAATCGCATTGGCTTCGCCCTGCACCAGACCGTACATGTTCGGCACGCCGACCTTGGAGGTGAAGTCGTCCATTTCATCGTTGAGGATCACCCCGGTCTTGCTCGCCATCACGCCCGCGCCGAACCAGTCGTTGAGGGTGTAGGTGACCGACACCGCGTTGCCCCACTTGTCGACGATCGAATAGTGGGTGGTGTTGCTGCCTTCATGGGGCGCCACACCAGGTTTTAGCTCAGCCGACACACCGGCCTTTTGCGGCTGGATGGCATCACGCAGCTTGGTCGCGTAGTTTTTGTCCAGCAGGTGCTCGATCGGGTTTTTGACGAAATCCGGATCGCCGAGGTAGCTGTTGCGATCGACATACGCGTGGCGCATCGCTTCGATCTGATAGTGCATGCCCTGAGCCGAATGGAAGCCCAGATCCTTCATCGGATAACCTTCGAGGATGTTCATGATCTGGCAGATCACCACCCCACCGGAGCTTGGCGGTGGCGCCGAGACCACGTGGTAACCCCGGTAATCACACTCCACCGGGGCCAGTTCACGGGTCTTGTATTTGTCGAGGTCGGCCTGGGTGATGATGCCTTTGTTAGCCTGACTCGACGTCACGATGGCATCCGCGACCCAACCTTTATAGAAGCCGTCGGCGCCCTTTTCGGAAATCGTCCGCAGGGTCTTGCCGAGGTCTTTCTGCACCAGTTTCTGCCCGACCTGCATCGGCTCGCCTTTGCTGAGGAAGATCGAACCGGAGTCGCGCATGTCCTTCTTGAACACGTCGGTGGCGTATTCCAGCAACTCGACGTCACCCTGCTCCAGCTCGAAACCGTCTTCCGCCAGTTTGATCGCCGGAGCAATCATCTCCTTGCGCGGCTTGGTCCCGTATTTGCTCAGCGCCAGCTCCATGCCAGAGACGGTGCCCGGCACACCCACCGCCAAATGCCCACGGGTGCTGAGATCGGGGATGACGTTGCCTTCCTTGTCGAGGTACATGTTGGCGGTGGCCGCCAGCGGCGCTTTTTCGCGGAAGTCGAGGAAGGTCTTGCGCCCGTCCGCCAGTTGAATGGTCATGAAACCGCCCCCGCCGAGGTTGCCCGCTGCGGGATAAACCACCGCCAGCGCGTACCCCACAGCGACCGCTGCATCGACGGCATTGCCGCCACTTTTCAGAACGTCGACACCCACATGGGTGGCCAGGTGTTGCGCGGTGACCACCATGCCGTTTTCGGCGGCAACCGGTGCCACCGACGCCGCGTGAGCCATGAGACAGCTGAGTGCCAGTGAGGTCGCTATCAGCGATTTGGCCAAAGGTTCGTACTTCATGAGTCGATCTCTTTTTTGTTTTCGGGGTCTGTGCAGAACAGAGGGGAACGCTTCAGGAGCAACAAGCAGTATGGTCGGCTTTGCGTATTGCGCCTCCCCGATGAGGCAGTATGCTGGGCACTGTTACAGTCCTGATCCGGAGTCTGCCGTCATGCCTTACACGTTCATCACCCTGCCCTCGCCCGTCGGCGAGCTGAAGCTGGTCGCGAACGGCTCTCGACTGGCAGCCATCCTCTGGGAAAACGACAAACCAAACCGCGTGCGCCTCGGGCCGATGAGCGAAGCGCCCGACAATCCGGTCCTGATTCGAACGGCTCGACAACTTGAAGAATATTTTTCCGGGACGCGTGAATGTTTTGATCTGGAACTGGATTTCGCTGGCACCGACTTTCAGAAAAAGGTCTGGGCGGCGCTGCTGACCATTCCATTTGGCGAAACACGCACCTACAGCCAGATTGCCGAGCAGATAGGCAATCCCAGCGCCGTGCGGGCAGTGGGCGCTGCCAACGGACGCAACCCGATTTCCATCGTCGCGCCGTGTCATCGGGTGATCGGCGCGTCGGGGAAGCTCACCGGGTTTGCCGGTGGGCTTGAAGCGAAAGAGCGCTTGCTGACCCTGGAGGGTGGCGACTGGTCGACGGTTGGCAAAACCGGGGATCTATTCTGAATCAAACGCCGAACAGGTTATTCATCGCCGCATACTGCAACAGCATGATGGTCTTGGCGTCGCAGATCTCACCGCGCCGAAACGCTGCCAACGCGTCATCGAATCGCCACTCCAGCACGTCCAGTTCTTCGGTCTCCTCTTCCAGACCACCTCCGTCGCTGACCTTTGATGCGGCGTCGTATTCGGCAATGAAAAAGTGCAGCTTCTCGGTCACCGAGCCGGGACTCATGTAAGCCTCGAATACCTTCTTCACATCGTGCACGCGATAACCGGTTTCCTCTTCGGCTTCATCGCGAATCCGTTGCTCCGGCGCCGCGCCTTCGAGCAACCCGGCCGCCACCTCGATCAGCAATCCGTCATGACCATTGACGAACACCGGTAAACGGAACTGCCGGGTCAGCACCACCGTGCGCTGCTCGCGGTTGAACAACAAAATCGCCGCACCGTTACCACGGTCGTAGACCTCACGAGTCTGACGCTGCCACTCGCCGTTATTGCGGTGGTAGTCGAAGGTGATTTTCTTCAGCAAATACCAGTCATGGGACAACACCTGAGTGTCGACGATGTTGACCCGCTCGGCTGTGTTGGACATGACGCCTGATCCTTTTGTCATTGAAGGCTCCCGGGTAGGTAAAAGCCCATTTTTGTGAACGAAAAAACGAAACCGTATACCGCCCCACAAACTATGTCGAAACATCCTACAGACATCACCTACTCGCCCGACTTCTTTCCTGTTTGATCCCCCGCAAAGTCCCCGCACCTTTTTGATGTGCGCGAGAACTGCGAATGC
>NZ_CDROCK010000115.1:0-2852 GCF_977020205.1 Pseudomonas sp. AIG
AGTGCCTGGTCCAAGCATCCGCGCGCGCATGCTGACGTCAGGATTGCCCCCGGCCAGCAGGTCTTTCAGGTCAGCCAATTGTTTATCTCGCCCCTGCTGCTGGGCGCTCTTGCGCGCTGCCAGCGCTGCAAGATCGGCCAGCGGCGAGCTGTCGGCGGCGTAGCCTTCCAGCACGGCTATTTGACCCGCCATCGACTGTTTGGCGGCTTTGACCACGGTGCAACGTTCCAGCGGCAAACCTTGCCAGCGTGGCAGCGGCCCAGCGCCGGGGATCTCCCACTTTTCGCTCTCCAGTTTCAGCAGGTGTTGCGCCCGGCGCTCGGTGCGCACCAGGTCAGGGATGGGCAGCAGTGCATTGAATCGCGCCAGGCTGCTGGCCAGCTGTTCCAGGCGCGTGCCCAGGAACAGGATCGACAGCGCGTATTGCGGCCCAGTCGGACGCCCGCTGTCGCTGACGTCTTCCAGTTTCTTGGCGAGATGTTCCAGCGCGTTGGGCGCGGACAGAAAGCGCTGATAGCCCGCGCCCTGGCCAACACCGCTTTGAAATGGTGTTACGACCAGGCACGCCGGAACCTGCCCCATCTGCTCGGCCAGCGCTGCGCGTCCGGCCGCGATCGCGCCTATTGCTGCATCACCGACCGGCCCCGGGTTGGTGTTGGCCAGTCCACTCAGGCCAGCCAGGCGCTGGGCGGTGCTGGCCAGCTCGCCGCCGGCCAGATCCTTTGCCGCTGAAAGCCCACCCATCCATTTCGTGGCCTGCTCCGGCCAGCGCATTGTCACCGGTGCCCAGGTCATGCCGGCGGCGTCCAGGTGATGGCTTTCATTGCCTTCAGATTTTTGTCTTTCTGAGCCTTCGCCACAGCTTGGCGCAGTGTTTCCGCGTGCTGCTGCGCCGCCTGCCGGAAGCGCACCAGGTCAAGGCTGACTTTCTGCAATTGTTCGATGGTGTGCGGCTGGAAAGTCATTACCTGATGAGCGTCATAACATGGGTAAACATCGTCCATACCCAGCAGCACCTGGCCATTCAAGTTCACCTGGTCATCGATCGCGCTGCCGTAGCGGTATGGCTCACCTAATGCGCTGGAACTGAACCCGCCGGCGATGTAGGCCGTGCAGTCGGCAGCGATCGCTTGCAGTTTCTTGTCCCGGAGTGCAGCCAGCACGGCGTCGATATCATCAACCCATTCGCCGTTCTTCCATACTTGGTTCGGCCCGGGTTTTTTCATGGTGAAACCGGCCGGCACCGGTTCGAAGCCTTCCAATGTTCGCGGCTCGCCGGTGTCGGTGCTGTACACCACGACGCCGCCGAAGAAGTCCACAAGCTGCCAAGCTTTGCCGTTCCACCACGCGGCTTTGTGTTCCGGAACTGGTGGTGGCGCGGCCTCCACGCAGCCACCGGGAATCAGATACACACCCTCTTCCAGCGGTGATTCGTCAGCCTTCACAGCACCAATGAAGATGCCGAGATGGTCGGTCTGATAAACGAGTTTGTCAGTCATGCTCGATCTCAATACTTGATGCAGTAATAAAGGGCCATGTTCTTCGGCCGGGTTTCGGTACCGCCGTTGGCGGCGACGGTCACGGCGTGGGTGTGAGCACCACCGCCGCTGACACCAACGTTGTGCGCATGCTGGCCAGCGGCGCCGATGCCGACGTTGTGTGCGTGGTTGCCTTGGTAATCGGTTCGCATGGGTCGCCCGTCGGCATTCTTCCCGCCGCCGATCTCAAGCTCCGTCCAGACACTGCCGCCTGCTGGGTAACCAACGTTCACGCCGGCACCGTTGTCGACAGTTCGGAACCCGTGGTCATGGTTACCCTGGGCATCAGTCCAGGCGCTGTGGACGTGGTTGCCTTGCGCATCTGTCCAAGCGGTGTGCAAGTGATCACCTACCGCAGCGGCCGAGGCGGTGTGAGCGTGTAAATGCAGAGCCATGTCCTGAAACGATCCGAAAGCCCGGCCGGGATCGACGCCGCGACCGTCATCAAACGCACGGGGGAACAGACCGCGCATGTCCGGCACGTTAAACGTGGTTGTTCCGTCACCTGCCCCGTAGTGCGTGCCGATGCGTGCGAACAGGCCAGCGAATGCTGTACGCGAGATAGCGGCGCCGTTGCATGCAAGCCAGCCCGCCGGCGCCGAATACATGCTGAAGCCGGCAACCATGCCTGTCATCGAGTCGCCGACTTGCTTGTGCAGTTTGTTCAGCGCTGCGGTCGTCGCCAGAATTTCGCTGCTGTTGGTGGTTGGGTCATCACTTTTAGCGTTGGGCAGGTTGCCCAGATCTACGTCTTCTTTTGTCGTGGCCCGGGCACGCAGCAGCGGATAGTCGCCGGTACGGGATGCGAGATATTTGATCAACGCACCGCCGACTGGCTCGGCGTCCCGCAAATCCACGATATTGCTGGGTGAAATGAAATCAGCGATCGGCACGCAGTAATGGCGTACGCCGGCAGCATCGGTGTAATCGGCCTGTTCACCGAATACCACTTTCCACACAGCCACCCGATCGTTCAACTGGCGCTCAAGACAAACGTCCAGCCAGACCTTACCTACTGGAATGGCGCCGGGGACCGCTTCTGACTTCGCAATTGCCACGCGGATGCCTTCGACGTAGGCCGTGCCACCATTGATCTGGTAGCCGGTGTCTGTCTTTTCGAACATCAGCGAGTTACTGAAAAAGAACGCACGTCCGTAGAGGTTGCGATTGCTCAGACGCTCGCGCTCATCGATGCCGGCAAGGCGCACCGTGAAGTCATGCTGCCAGGTACTGGCATCGATCTTGATGCCGGTCAGTTTCATGGCGCCGTCGAAGGCCACCAGAAAATTGCGGGTGACGTTGTTGCCGATCTGC
>NZ_CDROCK010000116.1:0-2751 GCF_977020205.1 Pseudomonas sp. AIG
GATACACCTTAGCGAGCCATCTGGTTTCTTACTGCAGTAGGGGAGGCTCAGACCCCGATATGCAGTGGGGGAACCTTGAAATACTGCAGCATGTAAGCCTGGCTGACCGACTCTATATTTCTGCAAAATTCACACTGCCACGACGGAGTAGTTCTTACCGCGATGGCAGCGCCAATCCCTCCGGTTGCGAAAGCCCAAAAAAAAATGGCTTGAGCAACCTCAGCGCCGGTATGACGCCGTACTATGAGGCACTCAATTACTGCCCGAAGTGCTTCAAGTCTGATCTAGCTGTGGGCCTCGCTCCAGCCCTGCGTTTGGATTGGCGGAAACCACGGATGAGCGTTTGTGTGCAACACAATCCCCCTGTTCTCCTCGGGCGTTGGGCCGCCGCGACCTTTCCCCTTCTGGACAAGGCCTGGCCGGTTTCCGCTGAATACGGGGGGAGCCCCGCCTCTAGGCTCACCACGCAGTTTCCTCTTCAATGTTCATCATCTACCCAGGCAAAAGTAAATAATGAGCGCTTGGTAGCTTTAGCCGCCAGAATGCAAACCTGGTTCTTTGCACTTACAACCGAGAGCACGCCTTCGGCAAACGCCGCCGAATTCTTGATGTTCTACTGGCTACAGGATGGAAATGAAAACGGAGCGCAAGGTTTCGCCCGATCCTACTTCTTCAGCCGAACTATCAATCCTCTGTGGAAAAAGACAATGAAACATGGAGAAATATTAAGTCACTTCAAGACGGATTCTGCACGCCCTCGTGATGTAGCAGTGGCGTTCTGGATGTTGGGTGTCGGATTCGGCGTGATTAGTACTTCCGAAGCAGAGTTCATACGAGATATTGCAAAGGGTTATTCCATTCCATTTCCGACTTCTCAAGGAGACGTTTCCTCGGCGGGAACTCTGGTTTACAGCCCAGGCCAGAGACAGGTATATTTGACACTCGCAAAGTCTACGTTAACCGACTCGGAGTACGATAGTGTTGAATGGGCTCTCAAGTAAGCTTGGCGACCCGAAACCTTCTATAAAATCACATGCTGGACTACCGAGCAAAGCAGATGTTTTAGAAGTTGGCACTGCATGATTTTAAGCTTAGTTACTTAAAGCAGAATTTGGACGGGTTTTGTCCGGTTCCAATTTTATGATCACCAACGGTCACTCTGCTCGCCAATCCCGGATTATCCTTCAGTCAAAGCGTGCAGCAATAGTACGAGGGCAGCGTACCGGTTGCTCAGGAAGGAGCGGGATTACACTGAAGATCAGACCTGCTCGCTCCTGATTATGGCTACATCTGAACCATCGAGACTTACGCGAGTAAGACGCGCTTTGTTGAAATAATGCCGGTGCTGACCGTGGATCCATTGTCGGAGTGCGGCTTCAAAAAATGAAGGCCTTAGACTATCGAGGTTGAGAGAGTTATCTAAGGCAATGATTTTAATGAATTAATTTTGAAGTGCCTGCTCGCAAGACCTCCATAATAGTTATCATAAATTGACACAGCGTCGGTGCTTCGCTGTGGTTCAGCTAGAGTGATGAGCAACCTTTGGCCTGGAATTAAATTTTTAAGGAAATATTTTCGATAAATTGACTGGAGCCGTAGAGGCCTCCTTTCCTACTGGTGTCTTGCCCATGTACACGTATTGATACGTCACTGGTAACAGTTGTCGCGCGTTGATTTTTCGATCTTGAACGATCCTCATGTTGCGTGTCGATTACAAAACTGGTTGGACGTGCCTTACTGACGAAAGGTGGCGTGATTGACCTGGGCCCACATAAGCTCATGATAAATTTGAATATTTACCTCTTTTGCGTAAGGGTTTTTATCGGTCGTGAACGCTATTATACTGTGTGTATCTCATACCGGATCCTTACGAGAAGCTGGAGCGGCTAATGGTTAGGACTCATACGCTTGTAGAGTACCGACTCAAGGAGTTTGAGCTTGAGCAGGCTTTACGCAGGCTCAAAAAGCAGCAGGAGAGTCTGGATTACAAACTGGACGTTGAGTTTTACCTAAAGCTAGAGGCGCTGGCCAAGGGATACGGATATAGCCTTGGTCAAGTCTATGACCTGCTTGTCGCCAGGTATGAGGGGGAGGGCTGCGGTGTGGAATTGGATGCTGATGGCTTGAGAGCTAGGACGAATAATGGTTTGCTGGAAATGATTCAGCGAATGGATACATCGTCTTCCTCAGCGCAGCTAGCAAATAATTCTGCTCTTTTAAGTTTAGACGGCGGCGTTGGCAAGGCGCATAAATCAAATGCTAGGCTGAGTCCTCATGTTCATCATGCGTCAAAGGATCCTGCCGAGGTTGGAGAATCTAAGAATGACTTAGAGGAGAAGATCTATGACTAACGTTCAAGAATTTATTGCCCTAAGCAATCGAATTGCAATGGAATACGAAGCCATCGCACCTCTTCTTCGTGATCCTGAAGTTGTTAAGGCGGCACGATTCCTTGGCGAGTTAGATAATCTGGCTCATGAGTATGAGTTTAGTGTCATAGATATTCTTAAGTTGATTGATCCTGGTCGTGCTTTAGAGTCTGAAAAAATAAAAAATGATAAAGTTATAAAGTCTCAAAAGCGAAATAAGCGTGCTGCACCTCAGCAACCTGTTTTCACTGAGCGTTCATCAATAAAAGACCAGCAGTAAAGTAATCGAACTGCTGGCTGTTCTACCTCTTGGATGCACTACACCTCCAAGTGCAAGTGCAAGTGCAAGTGCAAGTGCAAGTGCAAGTGCAAGTGCAAGTGC
>NZ_CDROCK010000117.1:0-2595 GCF_977020205.1 Pseudomonas sp. AIG
GCGCAATCGTTGTCGGCGGTGACTGAACAGACCAACCTTGAGGTCAGCAGCCAGAAGGAGGAAACCGAGCAGGTCGCCACGGCGATGAACCAGATGACCGCCACCGTGCATGACGTTGCGCGCAATGCTGAAGAGGCTGCGCAGGCCGCGCAAACGGCGGATGACAAGGTCGAGAGCGGTCAGCAGGTGGTGCGTCAGAGCATGGCGCGGATCGAGCAATTGGCCGATTCGGCGACATCGGCCAGTTCCAGCATCGAAAGCCTCAGTGCTGAAATCCAGAATATCGGCACGGTGCTGGGGGTGATCAAAAGCGTTGCCGAGCAGACCAACCTGTTGGCGTTGAATGCTGCGATCGAGGCGGCGCGGGCCGGCGAGCAGGGCAGGGGCTTTGCGGTGGTGGCCGATGAGGTGCGTGCGCTGGCTCGGCGCACGCAACAATCGACTGAGGAAATTGAACGGCTGGTCAGTGCGTTGCGCTCGGCGGCGCATTCGTCGGTGCAGCAGATTCAGAGCAGCGGGGAGTTGGTGAAGCTGGCGGTCAGTGATGCGTTGCAGACCGAGAGTGCGCTGGGGAGTATTGCGGCGGCGGTGTCGTTGATTCAGCAGATGAATCAGCAGATCGCGGCGGCGGCCGAGGAGCAGAGTTCGGTGGCGGAGGAGATCAATCGCAGTGTGACGAGTATTCGTGCGAGTGCGGATCAGTCGTCGATCGCGATGCGCGGGAATGCGGCTTCGAGTGTTGAGCTGGCGCAGTTGGGGAGTGAATTGCGCGGGATGGTTGGGCATTTTCGGCTTTGACGCTTTGGGCTTGGCGGCCTTTGGGCCGGCCATGCTCTTGGGGGGTTGGGGATATATCCGTTTTTTCGGGTGCTGCTGCTGGCGGTTCCGCTCTTACAGCGGGTCACTTTTGGCAAACGCCCCAAAAGTAACCAAAAGGTCTGCGCCCTGACGTTCGGCCCGCTCGCTGGGGCTCGGGGTTCCTTCGCTCCGTGATTGATCCGGGGGCATCGCCTACGGTTTGCTTCGCTGCACCTCCTCTCGATGTGTTCGACTTCGTCGAACGGTCGCTGCGCTCCCACCCCCGGATCAATCCCTCCACTCAGCCTGCCGACGGGCTTTCAGATCAAGAGCTGCAGCCGAGCTAACGCTCATCCTGTTGAGTGGTGAGAAGCGACGCGGTGCGAGGTGGGCGCTGTTTTGCTTTTGCTTTTCTGTGGGAGCGAGCCTGCTCGCGAAGGCGGCCTGACAGCCGACCAATCCCTGTCAGATGTACTCAATCCCATTGTGGGAGCGAGCTTGCTCGCGAAGGCGTCCTCACATTCACCGGTTTTCTATCGGGTCACTCCCGCGAGCCCACAAAAAAAGCCACCTCTCGGTGGCTTCTCTTTCAACATCTGCAATCAGTCGTAAATCACTTTCTTCTTCCAGTCCGCATCGGCCTCGACATCTTTTAGGCCGGCAGTCAGTTGGTTCTCTTCACCTTCAACCGGTGCAATTTTGTCCATGACCTGGGCATTGGCGCGGGCCAGCAGTTTTTCCAGGTATTGCAGTTGTTCTGCATACATCTGTGGGTCCTGCTGTTTGCGCAGGTATTGCACGCCGCGTTCGAAGGCGAGGCGGGCCTGGCCTGGCTGGTTTTGTTGCAGGGACTGTTGGCCGAGGTTGTTGAAGAATTCGATGTGCAGCAACACCAGAATGTGGCGGACTTCGCGGATCCAGTGTTTGGCTTCGTTCGGCGGCAGGAAGCCGTCGTGGGCGGCGCGGGTGATTTGGCCGTGGAGGGCTTCGAGCAGGAAGCGCACGTCTTTGGCTTTGGCTTCGGTCAGGATCGGTGCCGGTGGGTTGTTCACCGGGATCGACTCGCCTTGGGCAACCAGAGCGCTCAGTTCGGTGATGCGCGCTTTGGTGGTGGCGCTGGTTTTTTCCAGGTTCAGCAGGCGCTGGCAGACGTTCAGTTCCAGGCGCGTCAGCAGCAGCTTGAGGGCCGGGGTCATGAACTGGCCCGGGAAGGTCTCGGTCAATTCGCCGCAGCGGCGCAGGCGGTCGTTCAGTTCGACCTTGGTACGGGCCTTCTCCAGTTTGTTATTTTCCACCACATGGTTCATGTAGCCAATGGCGATCAGAATTGCGATCCCGGCTATGACTAGCAGGGTGATCATGAGTGGTGTCACCGGTAAGACCTCTTTATAGGGTTCGCATGCGAGTGTAGTGGCTGGGCATTTAGCCGCCTAGCGCCGCTCGACGAGTTGGATCGGCAGGTTCAATCTGTATCGGCCGCACGCTGCTTATATGAATGCTGGCGCTGCGGGTGCATATTGCCATCACTGTGCGGTGGACTATAACGTCTTGGCGAGTGGCAGAATATAGGCGTCAATGGTCGGGCGACGGAAAAGCCTGGTTGCCGCCGTAAAGCGGGTCGAAGTCATTGATTTAAATAAATTTATATCAAGGGGTTGACGACCTTCCAATCCATCCATAGAATGCGCGCCACTTGCAGCGTAAAGCACACAGCGAAGCGCGGCAGGGAGTGAATGTTGTAGTGTGTCCCCTTCGTCTAGTGGCCTAGGACACCGCCCTTTCACGGCGGTAACAGGG
>NZ_CDROCK010000118.1:0-2452 GCF_977020205.1 Pseudomonas sp. AIG
GCATTGATTCGCCAAGTGCGATTGACACCGATGTGGTGCAGATCCAGAACGGCATCGCCGCCGACATCGCGCCGATGGTCGCGGATCTGCTCGATGCGCCGGGCAATGATCCGACACAGAAAATCGCGGTGATTGGGGATCCGCGTTCCAACACCATCATCATTCGCGCCGGCAGCCCGGAGCGTACCGAGCTGGCGCGCAACCTGATCTACAAGCTGGATAACGCGCAGAGCAATCCGAGCAATCTGCACGTGGTTTATCTGCGTAATGCGCAGGCGGCGAAACTGGCGCAGGCCTTGCGCGGGTTGCTGACCGGAGAGAGTGGCAGCGGCACAAGTGACAGTGCGCGTTCGGTGCTTAGTGCGATGGGTGCAAGCACTGGTGGTAGCGCTGGGCAGAATGGCCAGAGCGGTACGCAAAGCAGCGGCACGACATCGACCAGCAATAGCAGCGGCAGTACAGGTGGCAGTTACACACAAGGCAGTGGCGGCACCAGTAGTAGCGGTAATCAGGCGAGCGAGCAGAACGTCGCCTTCAGTGCCGGCGGCGTGACCATTCAGGCTGACGCGACTACCAACACCTTGCTGATTTCTGCGCCGGAGCCGCTGTATCGCAACCTGCGCGAAGTCATCGATCTGCTCGACCAGCGTCGTGCGCAAGTGGTGATCGAAAGCCTGATTGTCGAAGTCGGTGAGGACGATGCCAGTGAGTTCGGTGTGCAGTGGCAGACCGGTAACCTCGGTGGCAACGGCGTGATCGGCGGGGCCAATCTGGGCGGCTCGGGGATCAACACCAACGGCAAGACCAGCATCGATGTGCTGCCTCAGGGGTTGAATCTGGGCTACGTCAACGGCACCGTCGACATTCCCGGCATCGGCAAGATTCTTGACCTGAAAGTGCTGGCCCGGGCGTTGAAGAGCAAGGGCGGCACCAACGTGTTGTCGACGCCGAATCTGCTGACCCTCGACAACGAAGCGGCGAGTATTTTTGTTGGGCAGACCATCCCGTTTGTCAGCGGTAGTTACGTGACTGGCGGCGGCGGCACCAGCAATAACCCATTCCAGACCGTGACCCGTGAAGAGGTTGGCCTGAAGCTCAATGTGCGCCCGCAGATTTCCGAGGGCGGCACGGTGAAGCTCGATATCTATCAGGAAGTCAGCAGCATTGATGAGCGGGCTTCGGCCAGTGCCAATTCGGCGGGGATTGTTACCAACAAACGGGCGATCGACACCAGTATTTTGCTCGACGACGGCCAGATCATGGTGCTCGGCGGGTTGCTGCAGGACGGTTACAGCCAGAGCAATGACGCGGTGCCGTGGCTGGGCAGCTTGCCGGGCATCGGCGCGCTGTTTCGCAACGAACGTCGGGCGATCACCAAGACCAACCTGATGGTGTTCCTGCGGCCGTACATCATCCGTGACAGCGAAGCGGGGCGCAGCATCACGCTCAACCGCTACGACTTTATGCGTCGCGCTCAGGGTGGTTTGCAGCCGGAACGCAGCTGGGCGATGCCGGACATGCAGGCGCCACAGTTGCCGACTGCGGCGCAGGGTGTGCCGGCTGTGGTGCCGAGTTCTGGCCCACGTGCGACGATCAAAGCTGTGCCAATTGAAGGGAGCACGCGCTTTTGAAACTGCCCCTCAATGTGAACACCACAGGAATAAAGAACTACACCGGACCTGTAGGAGCTGCCGAAGGCTGCGATCTGTTGATCTTGCTCTTCGACGGACCCAAGCGGCCAAAGATCAAAAGATCGCAGCCTTCGGCAGCTCCTACAGGAATTGGGGAGGGCTTGAAATGAGTTCGCTGCCTTACGCCTGGGCCAAGGCGCAGCGCATTCTGTTGTGTGATGGCGTGCTGACGGTGTGCCCGTCGACGCCGGGCTGGTCGATCAGTGAGGCACGGCGGCAGTTTGGCGCGACCACGATTCAGCGCGTGCGGGATGATGAACTCGACGGTTTGCTCGCCGCTGCCTATGCCGACACCGGCAGTGCGGCGGCGGTTGTAGGCGCCGCGGAAAACGAAGTCGACCTCGACCGCTTGATGCAGGACATGCCGGAAATCACCGACCTGCTCGACACCCAGGACGGCGCGCCGGTGATCCGCATGATCAACGCGCTGCTGACCCAGGCCGCGCGCGACGAGGCCAGTGACATTCACATCGAACCGTTCGAAACCCATTCGGTGGTGCGCTATCGCGTCGACGGCACGCTGCGTGACGTGGTCTCGCCACGCAAGGCTTTACATGGCGCACTGGTGTCGCGGATCAAGATCATGGCCCAGCTCGACATTGCCGAAAAACGCCTGCCGCAGGATGGTCGCATCGCCTTGCGCGTGGCCGGGCGGCCAATCGATATTCGTGTTTCCACGGTGCCGACCGGACACGGTGAACGCGTGGTGATGCGTCTGCTCGACAAACAGGCCGGACGTCTGCATCTGGAAACCCTCGGCA
>NZ_CDROCK010000119.1:0-2368 GCF_977020205.1 Pseudomonas sp. AIG
TGATGGATAATCTGGAGTTGCCGGATTAGTTCGGGTCAGATCGTTCCCACGCTCCTGCGTGGGAATGCCTCAACGGACGCTCCGCGTTCGGCTTTTGAAGTGACGCAGAGCGTCCCGGGCTGCATTCCCACGCAGAGCGTGGGAACGATCAATCTCTAAGGCTTTTTCAGCTTCGACTCGACCTCTCTCAAAATTACCACCCGTCGGATTTCGGCCTGCACCTGTCAGATCTGACAGGTGCGCAATTCCGCCCATGCGCGTTCAATCACTCCGTTGCCAAACCGAACGGAGCACGCCGCCATGGCCGACCAGAAACCTTTTGCCCTGAAGCCCATTTACTTCCCCGCCCTGACTACCCTTGACCCATCAGATGGTTACGATGGCGGCATCCCCATTCGTGCAGTGGAAAACGGTTTGCAAGTGGTCATCCCCGCTTGGTTCGAAATGAAACTCACGGACCGAGTCGCTTTCTTCTGGAACAACGGGACGGATGAGGTATGGAGCAAGACCCTCGAGCACGAGTCCGAACTCAATCGGGATGTAGTCTTCACCCTGGCCAAGAATCATGTGATCGACGGTGACGCCATCGACGTGTTCTACAAGGTCTCCGGCAAGAACCATCCCGAAGAAGAATCCAAGCCCCGTTTAAAGCTGCTGGTCAAACTCACCCGCCCTGGTGAATACGACGACATCCCTGGCGATGATGGCCACTCCGATCTCAACTTCTCCCTCGACCGCTACGAAATCGACAAGAATTTTACGGAAAAAGACGTTGTAACGATGCGCATCGTCCGCTACCGCAACCTGACTAAATACGACCGCATCCACGCCCGTTGGGGCAGTCAGAAAAAGGTTCATCTCGTCACCCCGGATCAGGCGAGTGATCCGGATAAATACCCCATCGACATCACCTTCGATTACGAACTGATCAAGGCTGCTGGCGATAGCCCTGCCGTGGCCGTGGCTTATCAGGTCGTTGACCCTTGCGGCAACTACCCGGACGAGCGCGCCCCATGGTCAGCTCTACAGTCGGTGCTGGTGGACATGAACGGTGACCGACTGGACTCACCACTGGTGCTGGTCAAAGGCCAGCCGACCGATCGGGTGGACCTCGACACCCTCGGTGACGACGACGTCATCGTTCGCGTGTACACGACGGCTAAAGACTTTACCGTGAACGACGAAGTGCGCCTGACCTGGACCGGCACCCCCGCGCAAGGCCCGCAAATCATCGTCGGCCCGTTATCAAAAACGGTGGAGTTCCTGCCCTTTCAGCTCGACTTCACCATCCCCAACGCAGCCGTGCGCGCCATCGCCAAGGGCAGTGCGTCGGTGGGATTTGTTCGGCGCCGCGAGGGTGAATCCGACCGCCACTCGAAAAACGCCAGTGTCAGCGTCGTGGGCGATATCAGCCGACTGCCGGCACCTAGCGTCGTCGAGGCACCGGGCGGGACGTTGCCAGTCGAAACGCCGTGGGCGACGGTGAGTGCGCCGTGGTACGTGGGTCGCAACAGCAGTGATCTGCTGAACGTGATCTGGGAGGCGAAGGCGCCCGGCGGCGACCCTGTTTACTACGAGGACCCGCGCCAGGTCGGCAATGTAGCGGATGGCGAGCCCGTCTTGCGCAACGTGAGCCAGACCGAAATTCAGCGTTTCGATGGCCTGAGCGTCAAGGTCTACTACATCGTCACCAACAGTGACAACCTGCTGCTGAGCGTGCGCGAATCGCTGCCATTCATCATGCAGGTCGGCGTGGCGAAGCCAATCTTTGAACGCCCGGAAGTCGAAGAAGCAGACGCCAATGGCGTGCTGGATCCGGACAAGGTGCCGCCGACCGGTGCAACCATGGTCTTGCCCCACACCGGTACCCAGGACAAAGACCGGTTTCACTACTACTTCAATGGCTCGGCGAGCGGCGGCAGCTTCAGTGACCATATCGACCTGATCCCCGCCACAGCCGGCAAGCCAGTGCGGGTGACCGTGCCGAAGCAGTACGTCGCGGTCAACCTCTACGACACGGTGATGGCGGGTTACAGGATTGAGCGGGCGGGAGAGACGTTGGGGCATTCACGGGAGTTGACGCTGGAAGTTGGCTTGGTAACTGATCCAACTATCGATTCGGTCAAAGGCTCACCCAGCGGTGTCGAAATCCCCCAAGGCGGGAGCACAGTGGAAACGGCTGTCACCCTGAGCGGCATCGCGGCCAAAGGCCTGATGGTCGAAATCCTTGACGGCACTGTCCCCAAAGGTAGGGCAACGGCACATGTCAAAACCGGTGTCTGGACATTGCTCGTCAGTGCTCTGACTTTGGCTGCACACAGCTTTACCGCCAAGGCGTTGTACGGCTCGGGCGCGACGTCGGCCGCCA
>NZ_CDROCK010000120.1:0-2288 GCF_977020205.1 Pseudomonas sp. AIG
GCATTGATTCGCCAAGTGCGATTGACACCGATGTGGTGCAGATCCAGAACGGCATTGCCGCTGACATTGCGCCGATGGTGGCGGATCTGCTCGATGCGCCGGGCAATGATCCGACGCAGAAAATCGCCGTGATTGGTGATCCGCGTTCCAACACCATCATCATTCGCGCTGGCAGTCCGGAGCGCACGGAGTTGGCGCGCAATCTGATCTACAAACTCGACAACGCGCAGAGCAATCCGAGCAATCTGCATGTGGTTTATCTGCGTAACGCGCAGGCGGCGAAACTGGCGCAGGCCTTGCGCGGGTTGCTCACGGGTGAGAGTGACAGCGGCACCAGCGACAATGCGCGTTCGGTGCTCAGTGCCATGGGCGCAAGTACCGGCGGTAGTGCTGGGCAAAATGGCCAGAGCGGTACGCAAAGCAGCGGCAGCTCGTCGACCACTAATAGCAGCGGCAGCACGGGCGGCAGTTACGCGCAGGGCAGCAGTGGCAGCACAACCGGCAGCGGCGGCGCGCAGAACAGCGATCAGAACGTCGCCTTCAGTGCCGGCGGCGTGACCATTCAGGCCGACGCGACCACCAACACCTTGCTGATTTCCGCGCCGGAGCCGTTGTATCGCAACTTGCGTGAGGTGATCGATCTGCTTGACCAGCGCCGCGCGCAAGTGGTGATTGAAAGCCTGATCGTCGAAGTCGGTGAGGACGATGCCAGTGAGTTCGGTGTGCAATGGCAGACCGGCAATCTCGGTGGCAATGGCGTGATCGGTGGCGCGAATCTGGGTGGTTCGGGGATCAACACCAACGGCAAAACCAGCATCGACGTACTGCCGCAGGGTTTGAACCTGGGCTACGTCAACGGCACGGTGGACATCCCCGGGATCGGCAAGATTCTCGACCTGAAAGTGCTGGCCCGAGCCTTGAAGAGCAAGGGCGGCACCAACGTGCTGTCGACGCCGAACCTGCTGACCCTCGACAACGAAGCGGCGAGCATTTTTGTGGGTCAGACCATCCCGTTTGTCAGCGGCAGTTACGTCACGGGCGGTGGCGGCACCAGCAATAACCCGTTCCAGACCGTGACTCGTGAAGAGGTGGGTTTGAAGCTCAATGTGCGCCCGCAGATTTCCGAGGGCGGCACGGTCAAGCTCGATATCTATCAGGAGGTCAGCAGCATTGATGAGCGGGCTTCGGCCAGTGCCAATTCGGCGGGGATTGTCACCAACAAACGGGCGATCGATACCAGCATTCTGCTCGATGACGGGCAGATCATGGTGCTCGGCGGGTTGCTGCAGGATGGCTACAGCCAGAGTAACGACGCGGTGCCATGGCTGGGCAGTTTGCCGGGCATCGGCGCGCTGTTTCGCAACGAGCGGCGGGCGATTACCAAGACCAACCTGATGGTGTTTCTGCGTCCGTACATCATCCGCGACAGCGAAGCGGGGCGCAGCATCACCCTCAACCGTTATGACTTCATGCGCCGCGCTCAGGGCGGTTTGCAGCCGGAACGCAGCTGGGCGATGCCGGACATGCAGGCGCCGCAGTTGCCGACGGCGGCGCAGGGGGTTCCAAGTTCGGTTCCGGCTTCGGGCCCCCGTGCGACCATCAAAGCCGTGCCGATTGAGGGAGGCCCGCGTCTGTGAGTCTCTTGCCTTACGCCTGGGCCAAGGCGCAGCGGATTTTGTTGTGCGATGGCGTGTTGACGGTGTGCCCGTCGACGCCGGGCTGGTCGATCAGCGAGGCGCGGCGGCAGTTTGGTGCGACCACGATTCAGCGGGTGCGCGATGATGAGCTGGATGGCTTGCTTGCCAGCGCTTATGCCGACACGGGCAGCGCGGCGGCAGTGGTCGGCGCGGCAGAAAACGAAGTCGATCTCGACCGCCTGATGCAGGACATGCCGGAAATCACCGACCTGCTCGACACCCAGGACGGCGCACCGGTGATTCGCATGATCAACGCCTTACTCACGCAAGCGGCGCGCGACGAGGCCAGCGACATTCACATCGAACCGTTCGAAACCCATTCAGTGGTGCGCTATCGCGTCGACGGCACGCTGCGTGATGTGGTCTCACCGCGCAAGGCTCTGCACGGCGCGTTGGTGTCGCGGATCAAGATCATGGCCCAGCTCGACATCGCCGAAAAACGCCTGCCGCAGGACGGTCGCATCGCCCTGCGCGTGGCGGGACGACCGATCGATATTCGTGTTTCAACGGTGCCGACCGGGCATGGCGAAAGGGTAGTGATGCGTCTGCTCGACAAACAGGCCGGACGTCTGCATCTGGAAACCCTCGGCA
>NZ_CDROCK010000122.1:0-1424 GCF_977020205.1 Pseudomonas sp. AIG
TCGGTGACATTGGTCACGGCCGGCACGGTGCTCGGTACCAGACTCTCGAAGTTGCCGCCGGTCGCGGTCGAAATGGTTGCTTCGACTTTGCCTGCATCTTTGTAAACGTCATCCGTCGGCGCAGCGACGGTGACGGTGCCAGTGGTTTTACCCGCCTCGATGGTGATCACGGCGCCGTTGGACAGGGTCACGGTGACTGGTGAGCCAGCCGCGTTGGTCAGCGTCGCGGTGTAGACGATCGAGCCCCCTTCAGCAACCGAGCCAGTCGCGCTCAGCGACAGGTTGGTGGTGTCGACGGTATCGGTGACGTTGGTCGAAACCGGTGTCTTGTCGGCCACGAGATTTTCGTAGTTGCCGCCGGTTACGCCAGTGATCGAGTTGGTCAGCGGCGCGTGGCCGGTCAGCGCATCGTTCGGTGCGGTGAAGGTCACGGTGCCGGTGGTTTTGCCGACTTCGATGGTGATGTTCTGACCATTGGCCAGCGTCACGGTGACCGGCGAACCGGTGACTGGTGCGCCCACAGTGGCGGTATAAGTGACGGTGCCGCCTTCAGCCACGGAGGTATCGGCCGTCAGTTTGACGGTCGAGGTGTCGATGGTATCGGTGACTTCGGTCACGGCCGGCACGGTGCTCGGCACCAGGTTTTCGAAGTTGCCGCCAGTCGCGGTCGAAATCGTCGCTTCGACTTTGCCGGCGTCTTTGTAGACGTCATCGGCTGGCGCCGGGACAGACACGGTGCCAGTGGTTTTGCCGGCCTCGATGGTGATCACTGCGCCATTGGAAAGGGTCACGGTGACTGGCGAACCAGCGGCGTTGGTCAGGGTGGCGGTGTAAACAATCGAACCGCCTTCGGCCACGGTACCGGTCGCGCTCAGCGACAGATCGGTGGTGTCGACAGTGTCAGTGACGTTGGTCGAAACCGGGGTCTTGTCGGCCACCAGATTCTCGTAATTGCCACCGCTGACCTCGGTGATTGCATTGGTGATCGGTGCGTGACCGGTCAATGCATCGTTCGGGGCGGTAGTGGTTGCGGTCCCGGTGGTTTGGCCGACGCCAATGGTGATGGTCTGACCGTTTGACAGGGTGACGACGACAGGCGAACCGGTAACCGGCGCACCCACCGTCGCGGTGTAGGTGACGGTGCCGCCTTCAGCCACGGAGGTATCGGCCGTCAGTTTCACGGTCGAGGTGTCGATGGTGTCGGTGACGTTGGTCACTGCCGGAACAGTGCTCGGCACCAGGTTCTCGAAGTTGCCACCGGTGGCGGTCGAAATAGTCGCTTCGACTTTGCCTGCATCTTTGTAAACGTCATCTGCCGGAGCTGGAACGGTGACAGTGCCGGAAGTCTTGCCCGCGTCGATGGTAATCACGGCGCCGTTCGACAGGGTCACGGTGACTGGCGAGCCAGCCGCGTTGGTCAGCGT
>NZ_CDROCK010000123.1:0-1419 GCF_977020205.1 Pseudomonas sp. AIG
CGTCTGTGCGCCACGGTGGCATTCTTATAGAAGCCAACGACAGCGAGGGCGAGGCCATGAAAAAGCATACGACGAATAATCAGTCTTTGTCAGCCGACGTGTCGGCATGCTCCACCGTTGCGGTGGATCTTGCCAAAAGGGTTTTCCAGGTGGCCGGGGAAGATGCCCTCGGCCAAGTGATATTCGAGGAGAGAATCAAGTCACGAGAAGCCTTTCAGGTATTTCTCCGTGAACTTCCTCCGAGCGTGACGGTGCTGGTGGAAACCGGCCCCGGTGCTCAAGCATGGGCGCGGTTGCTGCACATGCAGGGTAATCCGGTTCGCATCCTGCCCGCTCAACTGGTCGCCAGTCACCGCAGCGGCCCGAAAAATGATCGCAACGATGCTTTGGCGATCTTGCGTGCCGGCCGCGACTGCAAAATCTCGGCGGTACCGATCAAGAGCGCAGCCGCGATGGCGATGCAGGCGCTACACCGGGCCCGTCAGGGATATGTGCGACGGCGCACGGCCGTAGGTAATCAGATGCGTGGTTTGCTGCTTGAACATGGTGTGGCCATGGCGCAGGGCGAAACTGCGATCAGCCAGCTCGTGCCTCGAATATTGGAAGATGCCACCCAGCCGCTGCCCGATCTGCTGCGCGAACTGATCGCCGAGCTGCTGGGCGAATGGAGTCAATTGGGCGATCGCGTCAACGTACTGACCGGTCGGCTGGAAATGGCAGCGAAAGAAGACGAGACGGCGAAGCGGCTGATGACGGTGCGCGGTGTTGGCCCGATCATCGCCACGGCGCTGATCGCCAAGCAGACCGAACCTGAACGGTTCGCCAACGCCCGCTTGTTTGCCGCCTATTTCGGGTTGGTGCCCAGCCAGCACAGCTCTGGCGAGAAGACCCGACTGGGCAAGATGAACAAGCATGGTGATGCGTATTTGCGCAGTCTGACGATCCAGGGCGCTCATGCTGTTTTAAGGCAACTGCGGCCTGATTCACAGCAGCCGGACGATCAGCGGCTGCAGCGCTGGATCAACCGCTTGGGTCGTAAGGAAGCTGCGGTGCGATTGGCCAATCGTAATCTTCGGATTCTCTGGGTGCTGCTGCAAAACGATCAAACCTATCATCGCCAACCGGGCAACGGCCAGGAGGCGACGATGAGTCACTGATAAAAGAGTTCTGCCACCGAGGCGCTAAGCCGCTTCAACCCATGCTAAGAACATTGACCCCAGGTCAGACCGTCGCGAATTGATGCCTGAGCTCCTACTGGCCCTTGAGGCCTTACTGTAATCGGCATATCGCGAGCTTACCCAATGTTGGCCAGAAGCCGGTTAACGCTTCCTCGAATAGGCCTTATACATAGATGCAACCGGGTAGCAGTGTTCAAAAGCGGGTTGAATGGTGGGGCGAGTCCATACATAGGAGCTGCCG
>NZ_CDROCK010000124.1:0-1356 GCF_977020205.1 Pseudomonas sp. AIG
CTGCGACCTTTAGACCAATGGACGAGAATCGTTGCATATGAACCATCGGCAAAGCTGAGGATGATCCGGCCGACACCTATGCCGAAAGCCGTCTGCACCGCGCCGAGGCCCGCGAAGTCGCGCGTCGCAGCCTGGTGTTGCTGAAGAATCAGAATGAAACCCTGCCGCTGAAGAAAGACGCAAAAGTCGCGCTGGTCGGCCCGTTGGCCAAAGCGCCGATCGACATGATGGGCAGCTGGGCGGCGGCGGGTAAACCGGCGCAATCGGTGACCCTGTTCGACGGCATGAGCTCGGTGATCGGCAACAAGTCGAACCTGATCTACGCCCGTGGCGCCAACATCACCAGCGACAAGAAGGTGCTGGACTACCTGAACTTCCTCAACTTCGATGCCCCGGAAGTGGTCGATGACCCGCGCCCGGCCAACGTGCTGATCGACGAAGCGGTAAAAGCCGCCAAGGACGCTGACGTGATCGTTGCCGCCGTGGGCGAATCCCGTGGCATGTCCCACGAATCCTCCAGCCGTACCGACCTGAACATCCCGGAAAACCAGCGCGAGCTGATCCGTGCGCTGAAAGCCACCGGCAAACCGCTGGTGCTGGTGCTGATGAACGGCCGCCCACTGACCATTCTCGAAGAGAACCAGTCGGCTGACGCGATTCTGGAAACCTGGTTCAGTGGCACCGAAGGCGGCAACGCCATCGCCGACGTGCTGTTCGGCGACTACAACCCGTCGGGCAAACTGCCGGTGACCTTCCCGCGCTCCGTGGGCCAGATCCCGACCTACTACAACCACCTGAGCATTGGCCGGCCGTTCACGCCGGGCAAACCGGGCAACTACACCTCGCAGTATTTCGATGACACGACTGGCCCGCTGTTCCCGTTCGGGTATGGCTTGAGCTACACCAACTTCGCCCTGAGCGACATGGCGCTGTCGTCGACCACCCTGAACGCCACCGGCAAACTCGACGCCAGTGTGATGGTGAAAAACACCGGCAAGCGTGACGGCGAAACCGTGGTGCAGCTGTATATTCAGGACGTCACCGGCTCGATGATCCGCCCGGTGAAGGAACTGAAGAACTTCCAGAAAATCATGCTCAAGGCCGGCGAACAGAAAGTCGTGCACTTCACCATCAGCGAGGATGACCTGAAGTTCTACAACGCCCAGCTCAAATACGCCGCCGAGCCTGGCAAGTTCAACGTGCAGATCGGCCTGGATTCGCAGGATGTGACGCAGCAGAGCTTTGAATTGCTGTAACTAACGCCGCAGTACCCTGATCGTTCCCACGCTCCGCGTGGGAACGCCTCAAGGGACGCTCCGCGTCCAGTGACGCGGAGCGTCACGGGCTGCATTCCCA
>NZ_CDROCK010000125.1:0-1133 GCF_977020205.1 Pseudomonas sp. AIG
GACGTGCTATGAGGGTGAACTTTCCGGTTTCTACGGTTTGTCCGACGTTGGTCAATCGTATCAATGGAGTCGTTTCAAAGTCTTCGACAATAATTTGCTTCACGGTCAGCGTTCTTGCCGCCGACACGGCGCCAGAGCCGTACAACGCCTTAGCGGTAAAGCTGTGTGCAGCCACAGCCAGGGCACTGACGAGCAACGTCCAGACACCGGTTGTGGCATGTGCCGTTGCCTGACCTTTGGAGACCGTGCCGTCAAAGATTTCAACCTTCTGGCCTTTGGCCGCGACGCCGCTCAGGGTGACAGCCGTTTCCACTGTGCTCCCACCTTGAGGGATTTCGACACCGCTAGGAGAACCTTTGACCGATGTCAAAGTCGGAGCTGTGGCGGCTGTAACGGTCAGGTTGCGAACGTTCGAAAACACTGGATTCACGGCATAAAGCGCTTTTGCATATAACCGGCGAGCACCCAGTGCCACGGTGATCGAGTGTTCCCAGATACCCGTGGTTGCATGGGCTGTCGCAACGCCCTTGGATACTGCGCTCGCACCGTTACCATCAAAGATTTCGACCTTCTGGCCTTTGGCCGCGACGCCGCTCAGGGTGACGGCTGTTTCCACCGTGACCCCGCCTTGGGGGATTTCGACACCGCTGGGAGAGCCTTTGACCGATGTCAAAGTGGGAGCGGTGGCGGCTGTGACGGTCAGGTTGCGAACGTTCGAAAACACTGGATTCACGGCATAAAGCGCTTTTGCATATAACCGGCGAGCACCCAGTGCCACGGTGATCGAGTGTTCCCAGATACCCGTGGTTGCATGGGCTGTCGCAACGCCCTTGGATACTGCGCTCGCACCGTTACCATCAAAGATTTCGACCTTCTGGCCTTTGGCCGCGACGCCGCTCAGGGTGACGGCTGTTTCCACCGTGACCCCGCCTTGGGGGATTTCGACACCGCTGGGAGAGCCTTTGACCGATGTCAAAGTGGGAGCGGTGGCGGCTGTGACGGTCAGTGTTCTGGCGGCCGACGTCGCGCCCGAGCCGTACAACGCCTTGGCGGTAAAGCTGTGTGCTGCCACAGCCAAAGCACTGACGAGCAACGTCCAGACACCGGTTGTGGCATGTGCCGTTGCCTGACCT
>NZ_CDROCK010000126.1:0-1110 GCF_977020205.1 Pseudomonas sp. AIG
GCAACTTCGAGAGTCTGGTACCGAGCACCGTGCCGGCCGTGACCAATGTCACCGACACCATCGACACCACCACTGTGAAACTGACGGCGACCGAGTCGGCAGCTGAAGGTGGCAACGTCACCTACACCGCGACCGTCGGTGCGCCAGTCACCGGTTCACCGGTTGTCGTAACCTTGGCCAACGGTCAGACAATCACCATCGGCGTCGGCCAGACCACCGGTACCGCGACCACCACGGCGCCAAACGACGCATTGACCGGCCACGCTCCGCTGACCAACGCGATCACGGACGTAACAGGTGGCAACTTCGAAAACCTGGTGGCCGACAAGACCCCGGTTTCGACCAATGTCACCGACACCGTCGACACCACCAATCTGTCACTCAGCGCTACCAATTCGGTCGCTGAAGGTGGTTCGATCATTTACACCGCGACCCTGACCAACGCCGCTGGCTCACCAGTCACCGTGACCCTGTCGAACGGCGCCGTGATCACCATCGACGCCGGTAAAACCACTGGCACCGTGACTGTTCCTGCGCCGGCTGACGACGTTTACAAAGACGCCGGCACCGTGCAGGCGACGATCAGCACCGCCACCGGTGGCAATTTCGAAAATCTCGTGCCGAGCACTGTTCCCGCCGTCACCAGCGTCACCGACACCATCGACACCACCACCGTGAAGTTGACCGCCACGGAGTCGGCGGCTGAAGGCGGCAACGTTGTCTACACCGCTACCGTAGGCGCACCGGTTACCGGCTCGCCAGTTGTCGTGACGCTGGCCAATGGTCAAACCATCACCATCGGTGTTGGCCAGACCACGGGCACCGCAACCACTGCAGCGCCAAACGATGCATTGACCGGCCACGCTCCGCTGACCAACGCGATCACCAACGTGACCGGCGGCAACTACGAAAACCTCGTGGCCGACAAGACGCCAGTCAGCACCAACGTGACCGATACTGTCGACACCACCAACCTGTCGCTGAGCGCGACCGGTTCTGTGGCTGAAGGTGGCTCGATCGTCTACACCGCGACCCTGACCAACGCTGCTGGCTCGCCAGTCACCGTGACCCTGTCGAACGGCGCCGTGATCACCATCGACGCCGGTAAAA
>NZ_CDROCK010000127.1:0-1109 GCF_977020205.1 Pseudomonas sp. AIG
TAATGCCGATCAGTTAAGACTCTTTGCTTGACCTTTGGCCGCAAGAAATCAAAATCCGATGTCTGTACTGGCATCGGATTTTTTTATGCGTCTCTCTCGGGCATTGGAACTGACCCACAACATCGCCTCTACCCCTAGCGCCATTGAGGGGTTGGATTCTTTGCTCGACCCTTCACTGGTCGAGCAGGCACTGGAACAGGCCGGC
This sequence comes from Pseudomonas sp. AIG, assembly GCF_977020205.1. Lineage (NCBI taxonomy): Bacteria > Pseudomonadati > Pseudomonadota > Gammaproteobacteria > Pseudomonadales > Pseudomonadaceae > Pseudomonas > Pseudomonas sp. AIG. The sequence continues at coordinate 206 of NZ_CDROCK010000127.1, forward strand.
GTAGCGACCCTGCGCAAGCGGCGCCTGCCCTTGGAAATGATGCTGTGGTGCGTGATTTCCATGGCGTTCTTTCGGCGTATGTCGGCGTGGGACGTAGTCAGCCGCATGAACATCATGCTGCCAGGGCCACGTCCTCTGGTCGCGCCCAGCGCTGTAGTTCAAGCCCGTCAGAGATTGGGTAGCGAAGCTGTACGACAAGTCTTCGATCTGACTCAGAAAAGCTGGCATGAAGCGGCGGGGCATCCGACCTGGGCCGGTTTGCGCTTGCTGGGCGTCGACGGTGTCGTCTGGCGAACACCTGACACACCCGAAAATCGAGCGCGCTACGACTCGGCCAGCAACCAGCACGGCGACACCGGTTTTCCTCAGGTACGCATGGTCTGCCAGATGGAATTGACGAGCCACATGTTGATCGGTAGCGCATTTGATGGTTATCGCAGCAACGAAATGAAGCTGGCAGAACAACTGATCGATACCACGCCGGATCACTCGCTGACGCTATTCGATCGCGGTTTCTACTCGTTGGGGCTGTTGCACCAATGGCAGCAGGCCGGCACCGAGCGGCATTGGCTGATGCCGTTACGCAAAGGGGCGCAGTACGAAGTCATTCAGCGTTTGGGGCGTCAGGATGCGGTGGTCTCGTTAAGCACTTCGCCGCAGGCCCGCAAGCAATGGCCGGGATTGCCGGAGCACCTGACCGCAAGACTGCTGAGCAAAACCGTCAAGGGTAAGGTCTGTCAGATTTTGACGTCGATGGCCGATCCGCTGCGTTTCCCATCCGATGAAATCGTCGACCTGTACAGCCATCGCTGGGAAATCGAATTAGGGTTCAGGGAAATGAAACAGACACTGCTCAACAGCAGCTATACGCTGCGCAGCAAGACACCCGAGATGATCGAGCAAG
>NZ_CDROCK010000128.1:0-1035 GCF_977020205.1 Pseudomonas sp. AIG
GTGGCGGTGGGCTGTTCAGCGCCAAGCTTTCGGACAACGATCTGGCCTGGGCCACGCGGCAATTGGCGAGTCTGCTCGGCGCCAGTCTACCGTTGGAAGCCGCGCTGAGTGCCACGGTGGAGCAGGCCGAGAAAAAGCACATCGCCCATACGCTCAGTGCCGTGCGCGCGGATGTGCGCAGCGGGATGCGTCTGGCCGAATCGCTGGCGGCGCGACCACGGGACTTTCCCGAGATTTACCGCGCTTTGATTGCGGCCGGGGAAGAATCAGGCGATCTGGCGCAGGTCATGGAGCGGCTGGCGGATTACATCGAGGAGCGCAACAACCTGCGTGGCAAGATTCTCACCGCGTTCATTTATCCGGGCGTGGTTGGTCTGGTGTCGATCGGCATTGTGATTTTCCTGCTCAGTTACGTGGTGCCGCAGGTGGTGAGCGCGTTTTCCCAAGCGCGTCAGGACTTGCCGGGGCTGACGTTGGCGATGCTCAATGCGAGTGATTTCATCCGCAGTTGGGGCTGGCTGTGCGCAGGGATCATGGCTGCAGGTTTCTGGAGCTGGCGTCTGTACTTGCGTAATCCGGCGGCACGTTTGAGTTGGCATCATCGCGTGCTGAAGTTGCCGCTGTTCGGGCGTTTCATCCTCGGCCTGAACACTGCGCGTTTCGCCTCGACGCTGGCGATTCTCGGCGGCGCCGGGGTGCCGTTGTTGCGCGCACTTGAGGCGGCGCGGCAGACCTTGTCCAACGATCGCCTGAGCCTGAGCGTCACTGAGGCGACGGCCAAGGTGCGTGAGGGCGTCAACCTGGCGGCAGCGTTGCGGGTGGAGAATGTTTTCCCACCGGTGCTGATTCATCTGATCGCCAGTGGCGAAAAAACCGGTTCGCTGCCACCGATGCTCGAGCGTGCGGCGCAAACCCTGTCGCGGGATATCGAGCGGCGGGCAATGGGCATGACCGCGTTGCTGGAGCCGTTGATGATTGTGGTGATGGGCGGGGTGGTGCTGGTGATTGTGATGGCGGTGTTGTTGCCGATCATTG
>NZ_CDROCK010000129.1:0-1015 GCF_977020205.1 Pseudomonas sp. AIG
GTGATGCGTCTGCTCGACAAACAGGCCGGACGTCTGCATCTGGAAACCCTCGGCATGGACGTGCAGGTGTTGGCCAAACTTGATCATTTGATCCGCCAGCCCCACGGCATTGTGCTGGTCACCGGGCCCACGGGCAGCGGCAAAACCACCAGCCTGTACGCTGCACTGGCGCGGCTCGATGCGAGTACCAGCAACATTCTCACTGTTGAAGACCCGGTGGAATACGACCTGCCGGGCATCAGCCAGATTCAGGTCAACGCCAAAATCGATATGACCTTCGCCCTGGCGCTGCGGGCGATCCTGCGCCAAGACCCGGACATCATCATGATCGGCGAAATCCGCGATCTCGAAACCGCACAAATCGCCGTGCAGGCGTCGCTGACCGGGCATTTGGTGTTGGCAACCTTGCACACCAACGACGCAGTGTCGGCGGTCAACCGCTTGATCGACATGGGCGTCGAACCGTTTCTGCTGGCCTCGTCGATGCTTGGGGTACTCGCACAACGCTTGGTGCGACGCCTGTGCAATCACTGCAAGCAGGAAGACCCAGCGGCACCGGGCACCTGGCGCCCGGTCGGTTGTGCGGCGTGCAACCAAACCGGCTACAGCGGCCGCACCGGCATCCACGAATTATTCTGCATCGACGACGACATCCGCACGCTGATCCATCAAGGGGCAGGGGAGCAGGCCTTGCGCGCATCGGCGGCCAAGGCCGGGATGTTCAGCTTGCGCGAGGACGGCGAGCGCTGGATCCGCAGCGGCGCCACCGCCCCTGAAGAAATCTTGCGTGTGACACGGGATGCCTGATGAATCGCTATCGTTTTGAAGCCGCCGATGCCACCGGTAAGATTGAATCCGGGCACCTCGAGGCGGACAGCCAAAGCGCCGTTTTCATAACATTACGGGGGCGCGGTTTGACCGCGTTGTCGGTGCACAAGGAAAGTAACGTCGCCCAGCACGGTGGCGGTGGGCTGTTCAGCGCCAAGCTTTCGGACAACGATCTGGCCTGGGCCAC
>NZ_CDROCK010000130.1:0-736 GCF_977020205.1 Pseudomonas sp. AIG
TGCGTCTGCCGGACAACAGCGTGCTCGACTACCGCCACGCCAAGGGCGGCGCACTGAGCGGCATCGACCTCAATGGCGCGGAGCTGAGCCGTCATGTCTACCAATTCGGCCGCGAACAACAACGCCAGCAAGGCCTGCTGCTCAGCGAATATACCTACGACGATCAGGGACGATTACTCGCCCACGCCGTAGGCCATCAGCGCGATGCGCTGTACCGCCGCGATTACGCCTACAACGCCAACGGCAATCTCGCGCACATCGCCGACAGCCGCCACGGCCAGCGCACCTACGGCTACGACGCCCTCGACCGCCTCATCCGCGTACGCCACTCACGCGACGAACTGCCGGAGTCCTTCGCCCACGACCCGGCCGGCAACCTGCTGATGCAGGACCGCCCCGGCCCGAGCCAGATCAAGGGCAATCGTCTGCTGATGCAGGGCGACCGCCACTACGATTACGACGCCTTCGGCAACCTGATCCGCGAACGCCGCGGCCGCGCGCAGACACTGGTCACCGAATACCGCTACGACAGCCAACACCGCCTGATCGGCCTGACCCGCCCCGACGGCCAGACCGCCAGTTACCAATACGACGCCTTCGGCCGACGCATCAGCAAAACCGTCGGCGACGCCACCACCGAATTCTTCTGGCAAGGCGATCACCTCGTCGCCGAAAGCAGCGAAAGCGAATACCGCAGCTACGTCTACGAACCCGGCACCTTCCGCCCGCTCGCGCT
>NZ_CDROCK010000131.1:0-724 GCF_977020205.1 Pseudomonas sp. AIG
TCACTGGCCCCTTCGCGAGCAAGCTCGCTTCCACATTTGGAATGCGTTTCCCTGTGGAAGCGAGCTTGCTCGCGAAAGGGCCATCCCGGTCAGCAGAAAAATCTCGATCAGGCCCCGCTGTTTAAATTACTGGTTAAATAAAGCCTCCCCTTTGTGGTCCATGTTTAAATCATTGTTTAAACAAATCCGCCCCTCTGTGGTCATCTACGATATAACCTGCTCCCTCAAGGCGAACAAACCGACGGATAACCCCTTCCGGATAAACGACGTTAGCACGCTCGATAAAAATTCCTCATGGCGTTATTCTGATGTTGTCAATGATAAATAACCCCTCAGTGCTGAATGTAATGGATTTAATTCCAATTAGATTTCCTGAGTCATACGTATATAACTTTTTGAAATCACCAGATGGGTGAGTCACAGATCCGAGAACACCCCCGGATGAGTTAAGAAATTGTGCAGTCAAGGGTATAAGAGTCGACATATTGCCGACCATGAGCTGAAACGTGATTCGACTTGCTACGCCATTGCGAAGTACTAGTTCAAATTTAATCATCAAATTCGAATGGCTTGCGTACGTATACAGTTGTCTTCCCTTGAAGTTTTCATCTGAATTCATGATGTTTGTGATTTCTACATAACTTATGTAGTGCTCCCGTGCTGGCAACTGACGTGCTATGAGGGTGAACTTTCCGGTTTCTACGGTTTGTCCGACGTTGGTCAA
>NZ_CDROCK010000132.1:0-719 GCF_977020205.1 Pseudomonas sp. AIG
ACAAAAGCGATTTCCACCAGGGCTACCGCAACAGCTTCCTCGCCACCCCGTGGGACGCGCACTACCGCCCTGCCCTTGAACACCCGAAACCAAAAGTCCTCGGCAGCCAGACCGCCGTCGTCACCGGCCCGGCAGGCGAAGAAATCCACTGCGACCAGTACGGCCGGATCAAAGTGCAATTCCACTGGGACCGCGACGGTCAGTCCAACGACAAAACCACCTGCTGGATGCGCGTCGCCAGCGGCTGGGCCGGCGCCGCGTACGGCGGCATCGCCATCCCGCGCATCGGCATGGAAGTCCTCGTCACCTTCCTCGAAGGCGATCCCGACCAGCCACTGGTCACCGGTTGCCTGTACCACAAGGAAAACGTCGTCCCCTACGACCTGCCGGCAAACAAGACCCGCAGCACCTTCAAAACCCTGAGTTCACCGGGCGGCAAGGGCTACAACGAGTTCCGCATCGAAGACAAGAAAGGCGTCGAGCAAATCTACATCCACGCCCAACGCGACTGGGACGAGAACATCGAGCACGACCAGAAGATTCGCGTCGGCAACGAACGTCACGACACCGTCGAAGCCAACACGCTGAGCGAGTTCAAGGTTGAAGAGCACCGGATTACGCATTTGGATCGGATTAGCGAGATGCGTGCGGATGATCACCTGACCGTGGGTGTGACGCAGCATCTGAAGGTGGGGACTGCGCAGTTTGTTGAGGCCGGG
>NZ_CDROCK010000133.1:0-713 GCF_977020205.1 Pseudomonas sp. AIG
TGCAGTTCTTCCGCGAGGCGACTGAAGCTGAAACGCGACTGGGGATAAGTCAGCGTCGGCTGATAATCGCGGGGCGTGCTTTCCCGAAACGCGGCCCGGATGAATAGCTCGATCTCACTTTTAAGCGTGTCGATCTGCTCGGCGCTCAGATTTGGTTGCGGCCAGAGCGTCATCGCAATACTCACGGGTACTTCAGGCATCACCATGGCCAGCAGATCATCGCCGTGGCCATGGTTGCCCTGGTCGCGGATGTGCGAATTGATTTGCTCCAGGTAAGTCGCCGCCGGCACACCTGCATCAAACAACACAAAGGCATTCGCGCTGCCCGGGCCACGCGGTGCGCCATGTTCGAAGTAAACGCCGTCCGGACGCACGCCGGGAAAGGCCGAGATCATGGCGCGATACACCGCGTCGGTGTGCCACTGATTCACGGCCGAGAACTGGTTGCGCACGCGCAGACGCAGCTGGTCGTTCGGTTCCGGATCCGCACCTGGTGATTCCAGCCAACCGTCCTTGTTCACTACCTGAACAATGCCGGGGATGGGCACCGGCAGAATGGCGTAGTAACCCGGGGCGAGGTTGAAACCACTGCCCGATTCGATTGCCTCCACGGGGACTTCCTGCTGTAACTGACCGGCTACGAACGTCGCCGGCGCCGTGGTAATCAGTTTGTACACGTTGCCGTTGATGGCGGCCGACTGCACCACAATGCC
>NZ_CDROCK010000134.1:0-686 GCF_977020205.1 Pseudomonas sp. AIG
GCTCCTACAGGCTGGCAACCAGCGTTTGCTGGTCGTCGTTGAAGTCGATCAGGGCAATTTGCAGCCCTACGGGAGTGATGGTGACGAAGTCGTAGCGCCGGCACGTTCGGCCGTACTGCTGGATCAGCACGCGCAGAAGTTCGGGATTGAGCGACAACTGAGCGTTGCTGAACTTCAGCAGCACCACGTCCCAATCGCGGTCGGGCTGGCGTTCCTCGATCTCGACGTAACCCACGCCCAGTCGCTCGAAAATGCGTTTCAAACCGGCAGTGCTGCCGGCGTCGACTGAGTTGATAAACGCGTACTTCACACGCAGTCGAAACAGGGTCTCGGGTTCGCCCTTGAAGCGCGTCACGTCCCGCTGCCAGGCCCACAGCTCAAGGATGCTCATGTGGCAGGTGTCGGGATCGATCTGCGAGTAGGGCCAGCGCAGCCACCCGGTGACGGTTTCCCACCACGCCTGTGCAGCCGCGACCAGTTTTGAAAGCTCGGTACCGCCCAGCCAGAAAGGCAGTTTCAGTTTGTTCATTGCAGGTTCACCTTCAGCGAAGTCAGGCGCGGAATGTCCAACCCGCTGGTGATGTCGACGCCGGGGGTAAACCGCAATGAGGCGATATCGGCAAACTGCTGGTGCAGTTCTTCCGCGAGGCGACTGAAGCTGAAACGCGACTGGGGATAAGTCAGCG
>NZ_CDROCK010000135.1:0-686 GCF_977020205.1 Pseudomonas sp. AIG
CCTTGGGGGCGGGTTCTATTGTGGTGCGGTCGCTGACGAATCAGCGATCGGGTTTAGCGACCCGAGTCTATGTAGGCGCACCAGCGCTCCAAACTCAATTTGCAGACCCTCTTTCTGCAATTGATGTCATGGCGGCTGTGCGTGGGAGACCTTCGGGTCTGCCGGGCGCCTACACCCGGTTCGCTAACCTGCGTCCAGCCGCCACCCTTTCTTGTTTAGCGACAGGTTTTGGTGGCCTCACATGTAGGAGCTTCACCATGATCAAACCAACACCCAACCCACCCGAAACCGACCCCACCTCCCCCTACGAATCCCTCGACTCCAAAAAACTCAACGACGCCGCCGAACGCGCGCTCGATCACTACCTCTGCCCACCCGGCTCCACGCCACCGCCGCGTAAAACCCGCCGGATGTACGCCGTTACTGCCGACTTCAAAAACGAGGAGCTGCTGGCCGATGCCAGCGAAACACTCGCCTCGGCCAAAACCATCGCCCAGGAATTCGCCGGGCTGGTCAAACCATCGCAGCGCCGAACACTGATGGGGATCGCGCAGTTGATCATGCTCGGGGAATTGGCAGTGAATCGGGCGCTGGATAATCTGGAGTTGCCGCAGTAGCACGTCGCCCCGGTGATCGTTCCCACGCTCCCGCGTGGGAATGCCTCAACGGACGCTCCGCGTTCGGCT
>NZ_CDROCK010000136.1:0-686 GCF_977020205.1 Pseudomonas sp. AIG
CGCTGACTTATCCCCAGTCGCGTTTCAGCTTCAGTCGCCTCGCGGAAGAACTGCATCAGCAGTTTGCCGATATCGCCTCTCTGCGGTTTACACCCGGCGTCGACATCACCAGCGGGTTGGACATCCCGCGCCTGACGTCGCTGAAGGTGAACTTGCAATGATCAAACTCAAATTGCCGTTCTGGCTGGGCGGCACCGAGCTGTCAAAGCTGGTGGCCGCTGCACAGGCGTGGTGGGAAACCGTCACCGGCTGGTTGCGTTGGCCCTATTCGCAGATCGATCCAGACACCTGCCACATGAACATCCTTGAACTGTGGGCCTGGCAACGCGACGTGACGCGCTTCAAGGGCGAACCCGAGTCGCTGTTTCGACTGCGCGTGAAATACGCGTTTATCAACTCGGTCGACGCCGGCAGCACCGCCGGGTTGAAACGCATTTTTGAACGCCTGGGTGTGGGTTACGTCGAGATCGAGGAGCGCCAGCCCGACCGCGATTGGGACGTCGTGCTGCTGAAGTTCAGCAACGCTCAGTTGTCTTTGAACCCTGAACTGTTGCGCGTGCTGATCCAACAGTACGGCCGCACCTGCCGCCGTTATGACTTCGTGACCATCACCCCCGTAGGGCTGCAAATCGCCCTGATCGACTTCAACGACGACCAGCAAACGCTGGTTGCCAGCCTGTAGGAGC
>NZ_CDROCK010000137.1:0-601 GCF_977020205.1 Pseudomonas sp. AIG
GTGCGTGAGCAGAAGAACCTGGACGGCACGCCCTTCGCCCCACGCAGGGGCGACAGCAAGGGCAAAAAGAAGATGGAAGCCGGCCTGGCCAAGTTGATGGTGGTCACCCGGGTGTCCGCTGATGAAGCGGAGTTGGGCTGGAAAAACGCCCTGACCCGATGGGTCGCCGCGCAGCAACACAACGGCGTCAGTGAGCGCCGCACCGCCCAGCAAATGCGCCGTTGGAACAAGACACCGCCGGGACTGGCAGCAACCGACAGGCAAGCCAAGCGCCTGCGTCGGTTGGGCTTCCGTGTGCGCCAAGCAGGCAAAAAGACGCTGACCCGGCCGTCGGTGGCGTGGATTCAAGAGCATGTGAACTACGCCAAAGCCGGTTTGCTGATCCGGATCCTGGACGACCAGCGCAGCGAAAGCACCGGCGCGCAGAGCTGGGAAATCACGCTGCCGAAACGCCAGTTCATCGGCGCCGAAACTGAGCGCGAAACCAATCTCCTGATTAACCAGGTGTTGCAACAAATCCTAACTTCACCCCGCTAACGAGGCACTGCATGGCACTCGGTCAAGTCACCGTCGACAATCTCAATCTAGGCCAGGGCGCCGT
>NZ_CDROCK010000138.1:0-537 GCF_977020205.1 Pseudomonas sp. AIG
CCCATGGCAACACCAGCGTACATGTCGGTTACCGGCGAAAAACAAGGCCTGATCACTGCAGGCGCTTTCACCGCTGACTCCGTAGGCAACACCTACCAGGAAGGCCACGAAGACCAGGTTATGGTTCAGGCTTTCAGCCACGACGTGATCATCCCGCGTGACCCACAATCCGGTCAGCCAACCGGTCAGCGCGTTCACAAGCCAGTTGTGATCACCAAGGTCTACGACAAGGCTTCGCCACTGCTGCAAGCCGCTCTGACCTCCGGCGAGCGCATGAGCGAAATCGTTATCCAGTGGTTCCGTACTTCTGCTCAAGGTACCCAAGAGCACTACTACACCACCAAACTGGAAGACGCGATCATCGTCGCCATCAACAACAAAATGCACAACTGCCAGGATCCAGGCAACTCGCACTTCACCCACCTGGAAGAAGTGCAGTTCACCTACCGTAAAATCACCTGGACCCACGAAGTATCCGGTACTTCGGGTTCCGATGACTGGCGTGCTCCAGTCGTTTAATTACGGCTGATCGTTACA
>NZ_CDROCK010000139.1:0-531 GCF_977020205.1 Pseudomonas sp. AIG
AAGTCCAGGGCAAGAACCTCAAGGTCACGGCCAACCTGCGAATCGAAAGCGGCGACATGTCTGGCCAGACCAGCAACACCGACAAGGCTCACAAAGGCTTCAAGCCCAAGACGCTGGCCGTCTCGCTGATGATTCCCTTTGTGGATAAAACCCAACTGACGAATCTGTTGCGCATGGCTGAAGCCACGGCCGGCGGTGGTCAGTTGCATCTGTATCGGATCGTGAACGACACGGCCGAAACTTTCGGCGTGCGTCAGGTGGAGTTTTCCGACGGCGTCAGTGCGCGGGAAGCTGACACCCTGAAAGCCTGGCTTGTGCAATTCACGCTGAGCGAACGCGAATCGAACCCGGAGAAAGTAGAAGGCCGGCGCGCTGGCAACAAGGTAGACGCTCAAGGCGCCCCGGGCAGTACGGTCGGCGAAGGCGGCGCCGGCGACGCAACCAGCGACAACCCCGCGTTGAGCGGCTTTGAAAAAGTGCTGGGACGTGTGGATAAGTGGCTGGGCGGGAGTGAGCAGACGTGAAACTGCA
>NZ_CDROCK010000140.1:0-517 GCF_977020205.1 Pseudomonas sp. AIG
TCTCGCGGCGGATCAACCCCGACGGCACGCGGGTGCAGTACCGCTACGACCATGCACAACTGCTGCTCACCGAGATCGAAAACGAGTCCGGGGAAAAGTATCGGCTCGATTACACCCCGACCGGGCTGATTCGTCAGGAAAGTGGTTTTGACGGCCGGCGCACGGCGTACGCCTATGACCTCAACGGGCATCTGCTGGAGAAGACCGAGTTCGGTGATGACGGCTCTTGTTTGCTCACTGCGTATGAGCGCGATGCGGCCGGGCGCCTTCTGGTCAAAACCCTGCCCGACGGGGTCAAGGTCAGCTATCAGTACGACCGCCTCGGTCGTTTGATTGGGGTCGATGACGGCCAGCAACATCCTTTGGCCTTCGAGTACGACCGTCAGGACCGGCTGATCACCGAGCATCAGGGCTGGGGCACCCTGCGTTACCGCTACGACGCCTGCGGCCAGCTCAAACGCATGCGTCTGCCGGACAACAGCGTGCTCGACTACCGCCACGCCAAGGGCGGCGCACT
>NZ_CDROCK010000141.1:0-468 GCF_977020205.1 Pseudomonas sp. AIG
GCCCTGATCGACTTCAACGACGACCAGCAAACGCTGGTTGCCAGCCTGTAGGAGCGCACTGTGAGCGCCAGTATTACCTTGGCCGGCGAAAGCCAAATCGCCCTTAAACAAAGCCAGCAAAAGCCGCTGATCGTCAGCCGATTCATCTTTGCGAATGTGCCTGGACTTGATCCGACCGCGCCGCTCGATCGCGCCGATGGCAAGCCACCTGCTGCGCAGATCGTTCACGTCTACGCCATCCCGGAAAAGAACGCGGGTTTCGTGAATCCGAACCAGGTGGTGTACAGCGCACAGTTGGGGTCTGACGTTGGCGACTGGGACTTTAACTGGGTCGGGCTTGAGGACGCCGACGGCATCTTGTTCGCCGCGTCGTCGGTGCCTCTGCAACAGAAGCGCAGGAACATTCCGCCGGAGCAGATCGGCAACAACGTCACCCGCAATTTTCTGGTGGCCTTCGACGGCGCCATG
>NZ_CDROCK010000142.1:0-458 GCF_977020205.1 Pseudomonas sp. AIG
CGCGACTACTGCGTGCAGTACGACGAATCCGACCTGCATTTCATCCAGCGCCTGTGCGAAGAAGAAGGCATTCACTTCCACTTCCAGCACAGCAGCAGCGGCCACAAACTGGTATTTGGCGACGACCAGACCGTGTTCCGCAAGCTGAAACCGGTGAGCTACCAGCAAGACTCCGGCATGGCCGCCGACAAACCGGTGATCAAGCGTTTCAACCTGCGTCTGGAAACCCGCACCACCCGCGTCAGCCGCCGCGACTACGACTTCGAAAAACCGCAGATCCTTCCCGAAGGCACCGCGAAAAGTACCTTTGCCCCGGACCTCGAAGACTACGACTACCCCGGCCGCTTCACCACCCGCGAGCGCGGCAAGTTCCTTTCCACCCGCGCCCTCGAACGCCATCGCAGCGACTACAAACTCGCCGAAGGCAAAGGTGACGAGCCGACCCTCACCAGCGGCCA
>NZ_CDROCK010000143.1:0-455 GCF_977020205.1 Pseudomonas sp. AIG
TGCGCCAAAGAAGCTGTCGGCCCAACTGCCGGCAAACACTTCACCGTTGCCCAGTTGGTGCCAGGTGAAGTCGGGAATGCTGAACACTCGGGTCAGACTGTCCATCGCCTGGTAACCGGCGGCGAGGCTGTAGAAATACGGCGTCTTGACGCTGGCATAAGGCCGATCGGGGACACGAAAGCGCAGCCCGGTCTGTTCACTGACCTGGGCCAACACGGCACGCAGATCCACATGACGCAGGTTCAACGGCAACGGGTTGGCCAGCACGGCGGCCAGCTCACGGCAGAACAGCACCTGTTCGACCGAGTTGGCGGCCGTGCAGCGCTCGACGTAGCCGATAAAGTGCCGTTGCAGCGTGCCTTCGTTGTAGCCGATATCCAGCGTTACCAGCCCTTTCAGTGGCACAGGGGATTGAACTGTGAAGTTCGCCCGGCCGGGGCTGGTAGCGTCCAGCC
>NZ_CDROCK010000144.1:0-453 GCF_977020205.1 Pseudomonas sp. AIG
TGACATCCTTGCCGTCGCCCAGATTGAACACATAGCGGTCGCTGCCCTGTCCGCCATTGAGGGTATCGTTGCCCCTCCCGCCTTCAAGCCAGTCATTTCCCAGCCCTCCGGTAATCGAATCATTACCGCCCAAGCCAAGCATTGACTGGTTGCCAGTGGCGGCACCCACCATGGTGTCGGCACCTTCGGTTCCTGTTTGTTGCAGTACCGCACTGCTCAGTTGTTCTCGCGTCCAGAGCGTGCCATCAGCGAATTCGATGCGTTCCAGTTGGTAGCGACCAGTCGTTTCAACAAACCAGTTGAGTATGGTGATCCCGTCTTGACCATTGACATGGTTCAACAAAAGACTATTGCCCGAGCGATTGACTACAATGTCCGTCGCCGTGATACCTACTCCAAAACTGAGCACATCCGTGCCCGCATTGAAGTAGTTGTCATCGCTGATGACATCCC
>NZ_CDROCK010000145.1:0-453 GCF_977020205.1 Pseudomonas sp. AIG
GGACGTCATTGAAAGACGAGCCGATGACCGTTTCAAATTCCCACAGCTTGTCGCCCTGGGCATCGCCACCCACGCCAGCCACGCCACCCACCAGACTCACCGTCACACCGCTGGACGAACCGGAGTAATCAATCGTATCCATGCCGCCCGAACCGAAAAACTGATCCGCCGCTTCGCCGCTGATAAAAGTGTCGTTGCTGCCAGAACCTTGCAGGAACTCAATACCGACGTATGTATCACCGAAAGCGATCCCGGAGTTCACCCCGGTTTTGGTGTTGATCGTCACGCCCACAGGGCTGTCGCCATAACTCACGATGTCGTTACCGGCGCCACCAATGAACTGGTCAGCACCTGCCCCACCCGACAAGGTATCCGCTCCGACCCCGCCCGTGATGATGTTGTCCGACGCGTTGCCGTAACCGACGAAGTTGCCGGTGCCGACGTAAGTCAGGC
>NZ_CDROCK010000146.1:0-453 GCF_977020205.1 Pseudomonas sp. AIG
TTCCAGACGCCGAAAAGTAAGCAAAAGGCTTTGCCCCGGCGTACGGCACTTCGCTTTTGCTTCGCTGCACCTCCTCGATGTGTTCGACTTCGTCGAACGGCGCTGCGCGCCTGATCCCCGGATGAACACCTTCGCTCGGCCTGCCGAAGGGGCTTGAGATCAAAAGCCGGATCAGGATCAAGAGCCAGATCAAGATCAAAAGCCCCTCACCCTAGCCCTCTCCCGGAGGGAGAGGGGACTGATCGAGGTGTTTCGGAGAGATACGCCGACGTGCGATAACGCGTTGAACTCAGGCTCAAAAAAGCAAAAAAATCGGCCCCCTCTCCATGAGGAAAAGGAGACTGATCGAGGTGTTTGGAAGAGGTACGCCGACGTGCGATACCGCGTCGAACGCGCATTTTGAAAAGCCCACAAATCGGCCCCCTCTCCCTCGGGAGAGGGCTGGGGTGAGGG
>NZ_CDROCK010000147.1:0-427 GCF_977020205.1 Pseudomonas sp. AIG
ACAAGCCGGCGGATTCTGGCGTAGCTGTAGGCAATGGCGCAAGAATTTGTAGCCTGAAAGGCGTGTCTGAAGGTGTCTTTTAAACGCCTGAGTTTAAAAGGCCATTTGCGCTGACTTCACTGGCCCCTTCGCGAGCAGGCTCGCTCCCACATTTGGAACGCGTTTCCTTGTGGGAGCGAGCTTGCTCGCGAAAGGGCTATCCCGGTCAGCAGAAAAACCTCGATCAAGCCCCGCTCACTGGTTAAATAAATCCGTCCCCAAATTACTTAAAAGTAAAAACCGCCGCCCCAGTTCAACGGGGCGGCGGTTTTTTATGATCGTTCCCACGCTCTGCGTGGGAATGCAGCCCGGGACGCTCTGCGTCCCTTCAAAAGCCGAACGCGGAGCGTCCGTTGAGGCATTCCCACGCGGGAGCGTGGGAACGATC
>NZ_CDROCK010000148.1:0-426 GCF_977020205.1 Pseudomonas sp. AIG
TCACCGAAGCGGTCGATCCCGATGGCCAGGTCACCCATTACTACTACGACACCCGTGGCCAGTTGCTGTCGATCCGTTATCCGGACAGCAGTCGGCATCGGCTGGTGTGGAATGCCCTCGGCCAGTTGACCGAGGAAACCCTGCCCGACGGTGGCGTGCGGCGTTTTTCCTACGATGCACTGGGGCGCCGGACCACCACTGCCGACGAACACGGTGCAGTCACCCGGCAACATTGGGACGCCGTTGGCCGACTAATTCAGACGACTTTTCCAGACGGTGCGACCCGCGCCTACAGCTACGGCGCCTACGGTCAGGTCACCGCCGAACGCGATGAACTGGGGCGCATCACCCGCTACGAATACGACGATGACCTGCACTTGGTCTCGCGGCGGATCAACCCCGACGGCACGCGGGTGCAGTACCGCT
>NZ_CDROCK010000149.1:0-392 GCF_977020205.1 Pseudomonas sp. AIG
AAGATCCACTGATCAACTCGATCCCCTGTGGGAGCGAGCCTGCTCGCGAAAGCGGAGTGTCAGTCACCGGAGATATTGGCTGTGCCGACCCCTTCGCGAGCAGGCTCGCTCCCACATTTGATCTCGGTTTGGCCGAAGATCCACTGATCAACCCGATCCCCTGTGGGAGCGAGCCTGCTCGCGAAAGCGGTGCGTCAGTCACCGGAGATATTGGCTGTGCCGGCCCCTTCGCGAGCAGGCTCGCTCCCACATTGATCTCGGTTCGGCCGAAGATCTACTGATCAACTCGGTCCCCTGTGGGAGCGAGCTTGCTCGCGAAAGCGGTGCGTCAGTCTCCGGAGATATTGGCTGTGCCGGCCCCTTCGCGAGCAAGCTCGCTCCCACATTTGATC
>NZ_CDROCK010000150.1:0-386 GCF_977020205.1 Pseudomonas sp. AIG
CCTTCGCTCCGGGATCGATCCGGGGGCATCGCTTCCGGTTTGCTTCGCTGCACCTACTTTCGATGTGTTCGACTTCGTCGAACGGCGCTGCGCGCCCACCCCCGGATAGACCCCTCCACTCAGCCTGCCGAAGGGGCCGGCACGGCAAGATCAAAAGCGGTACTCGAGCTAACGCTCATTGTGTTGAGTGGTGAGAAGCCGAAGCGATTTAGGTTTGCCGGTTGGACTCAATCCTTGTTGGAGCTGGCTTGCCAGCGATGGCGGCTTGGCAGCCGACCTGATTTTCGCAGATTGCACGCGATCCAATTGTAGGAGCGAGCCTGCTCGCGATGGCGGCCTGGCAGCCGACCTGTTTCTGACAGGCTGCACACGGTCCAAATGTGGGA
>NZ_CDROCK010000151.1:0-384 GCF_977020205.1 Pseudomonas sp. AIG
ATGGTTGTCCGGTGTCGATGGTCACCGGTGAAGAACTGCTGACCCTGACTGATGCGGTGCTCGATGGCGTGTTGCCGTTTGAGTTCACGCGGTTGTATCGCAGCAGCGCGGCGGAGATCGATGTCGGGCTCGGGTTTGGCTGGAGTCATTCGCTGGCGCATCGGCTGGCGTTTGAAGGCGACTTTGTGGTCTGGGTCGACCATGAAAACCGGCGTACGCGGTTTCCGTTGCCGAGTATTGAGCGACCGGCGATTCACAACAGTTTGTCGCGGGCGGCGATCTTTCTGGGCAATGAGCCGGAAGAGCTGATCCTCGCGCTGGCCGGGGACACGGCGCGGTTCTATCACTTTCGCGCAGGACGGCTGACGGCGATCAGCGATGCCT
>NZ_CDROCK010000152.1:0-368 GCF_977020205.1 Pseudomonas sp. AIG
TTCTCCAGCGTCGGCGTCGTCCTGGCCTGCTCAAGCTTCCCTAAATTCGTTCTGTGCGTCGCACCTGCCAGATCCTCGTAACTCAACCCTTGGTGTGCACGGGCTCCGCGTAATGCCCCCGCCAGCGCTTCCTTCAGATTCATGAGTCGGATCCTCAAAAGCGAGGATAGAGCCACGGGGAGTATGTTTCGATAAACAGACCATAGTGATATTATCGTGACACATGGTTTGCCAAGCGGGCGTTTGATCATAGCGGCGCGATGTCTGGATTGGTGATGGATTGGTCATGAGAGCAGCACCTAAGACACGGCCAGGGACGTCTCGATGGGAGACGCGCTCATCAAGTCCGACGTTTATGGCCCGCGTAA
>NZ_CDROCK010000153.1:0-366 GCF_977020205.1 Pseudomonas sp. AIG
CCGGCGGAATCAGCGCGATCAGCCGTCCGACCTCGTCGTAGCGGTATTCGGTGACGGCGCCCAAGGCATCCTGCTCGGCGATCAACCGCCCGGCATCGTCATAGGCCTTGAGCTGCTCGCCACCGTCGGCCTCGACCTTGCGCACCAGCCGCGCACGCTCGTCGTGCACGTACGTTTCTTCGGTGCCATCGACGTAATGCACCGCGACGCTGCCGTCGTCATTCCAGACGTAACGCGTGTCCATCTGCGAAAACGACGCCCAGTGGCGCACGCAACGCGCCGCTTTCCCCGACCGCTCCCACTCCCAGAAAAAACTCGCGCCGCCAGCCAGTTGCCGCTGCAGAATCACGTGAGCGTCGTCGTAGT
>NZ_CDROCK010000154.1:0-354 GCF_977020205.1 Pseudomonas sp. AIG
CCAAACGGTCGCTGCGCTCCCACCCCCGGATAAATCCCTCCACTCAGCCTGCCGAAGGGGCCAGCAGATCAAAAGCTGCAGCCGAGCTAACGCTCATCCTGTTGAGTGGTTAGGAGCGGGTGAGGGGCTTTTGATCTGTTTCAGAATCTGAATTCGCCTCGGTATTTCACGTCGGCGTAGCTCTCCCAAACGACTCGGTCAGCCCCCTCTCTCTCTGGGGGAGGGCTACGGTGAGGGGCTTTTGATCTGTTTCAGAACCTGAATTCGACTCGGTATTTCACGTCGGCGTAGCTCTACCAGACAACTCGGTCAGTCCCCACTCCCTCCGGGAGAGGGCTAGGGTGAGGGGGCTTT
>NZ_CDROCK010000155.1:0-344 GCF_977020205.1 Pseudomonas sp. AIG
ATGCCGTTCTGGATCTGCACCACATCGGTGTCAATCGCACTTGGCGAATCAATGCTCGCAATCAACTGCGCAACGCGGGTCAGGTTCTCGGCGTAATCGGTGATGACAATGGTGTTATTGCCCGGATAGGCATTGATCGGGTTGTTCGGCGAAACGATCGGCCGCAGCACCGGAATCAGGTTCACCGCGTTCTCGTATTGCAGGCGAAACGTCCGTGTGAGCATGCCGTTACCGGCCGGTTTGTCAGCACTGTAAATCGGCCCGCCGAGCAACTTCGCATCCGCTTCCGGCACCACCTGCGCCACACCGCCAACATCGACCACACTGAAACCCTGCATGCGCAA
>NZ_CDROCK010000156.1:0-330 GCF_977020205.1 Pseudomonas sp. AIG
AGCACGGCATCCAAAGCAACGCCTACGAATTCAAGACCGGTTCGATTTATCCCGAACGCATCTACTGCGTGCAATACGATGAATCGGACCTGCATTTCATCCAGCGCCTGTGCGAGGAAGAAGGTATTCACTACCACTTCGAACACACGGCGACGGCGCACAAACTGGTGTTCGGCGATGACCAGATGGTGTTCCCGAAACTCAAGCCTGTGGCCTATCAACAAGACTCCGGCATGGTCGCCAGCGACCCGGTGATCAAGCGCTTCGACCTTCGCCTGGAAACCCGCACCAGCCGCACCACCCGCCGCGATTACGACTTCGAAAAACCGC
>NZ_CDROCK010000157.1:0-321 GCF_977020205.1 Pseudomonas sp. AIG
CGTTGATCTTCGCGCTGCGGGTGATGATTTCGAAACGGTCGACGTTGGTCGCGTTAAGGCCCGCGCCCTCGATGGCCACAGAACCCTGATCCACCTGAAAGCGATCCAGACGACCGTTGTCGAGCACCGGTTTACCGGTGGTCAATGTCACCCGTGGCGAGTTGATGAAACCGCAACCATTACAAGTAATGCCATACGGGTTGGCAACGATCACCCGTGCCGACTGCCCTGCCACTTCGGTGTAACCGCGCAACTGGCTCGGGTTGCCGCTGATGACTTCGTTGAGAATCGCCTGTGCCGAACCGCTGTTTTTCAGGTTCG
>NZ_CDROCK010000158.1:0-312 GCF_977020205.1 Pseudomonas sp. AIG
TAAGCCGGCGGATTCTGGCGTACGCGTAGGTAACGGCGCAAGGTGTTGTAGGCCCCGTGGCGTAACGGGCTGTGTAGTTTAAACGCGCTCGCGGAATCATGTTTACGCACAGGAAATGCCTGGCAGTGAGCGCTTCCAGTTCTTTATCGTGTCAGCGAAATTGCCCCTCACCCTAACCCTCTCCCAGAGGTAGAGGGGACTGACCGAGGTGTTTGGGAGAGTTACGCAGACTTGGAATACCGCGTTGAACTCAGATCTTGAAAAGCCCACAAATCGGCTCCCTCTCCTTGGGGAGAGGGCTGGGGTGAGGGG
>NZ_CDROCK010000159.1:0-309 GCF_977020205.1 Pseudomonas sp. AIG
TGGGGTCGGGTTCTATTGTGGGTCGGTCGCTGACGAATCAGCGATCGGGTTTAGCGATCCGATACCCTACAGACGCTCAATCCCCAGTCTCAACTGCAGCTTTGTCTATCTGCACTTGGCGTCATGGTGGCTGTGCGTGGGAGACCTTCGGGTCTACCCGGGGTTTCTGTGACCCGGATCGCTAACCTGCGTACAGCCGCCACCTTTACTTGTTTAGCGATGAGCCGTGGCGGCTAAATCAACCACGGAGTTTTACCATGATCAAACCAACACCCAACCCGCCCGAAACCGACCCCACCTCCCCCTACG
>NZ_CDROCK010000160.1:0-309 GCF_977020205.1 Pseudomonas sp. AIG
CGAAGGTGGCCAACACCAGCAGTTATTCGCCGTTCTGGCGGGTGATGACCGCGCTGGTGACCAAACCGGTGTTGTGGCTATTGGACTTTCTCTGCCTGACGGTGCTGCCGAATTTCTTTGTGAAAACGGCGGTGGATGCGTGGCTGGACATGCTTGCTTGGGCGGTCAACGTCGAGCGTAAAGGCGCCACCAAAGCGCAAGGGAAATTGCTGTTCACCCGCGCCTTACCGGACGGCGTCATGGAGCTGGAAAAGGGCATTGTGGTGCAGTCGGCCGCCATCAACGGCAACGTGTACAAACTGATTACCA
>NZ_CDROCK010000161.1:0-306 GCF_977020205.1 Pseudomonas sp. AIG
GGACGTCATTGAAAGACGAGCCGATGACCGTTTCAAATTCCCACAGCTTGTCGCCTTGAGCATCACCACCCACGCCTGCAACACCGCCGACCAGACTCACCGTTACGCCGCTGGCAGAGTCGGAATAATCAATGGTGTCGTTACCGCCCGAACCGTAAAACTGGTCCGCGGCTTCACCACTGATAAAGGTGTCGTTGCCGCCGGAGCCCTGCAGTATTTCAATACCGACATACGTATCGCCTGCCGCAATACCGGAGTTCACGCCGGTTTTGGTGTTGATCGTCACACCCACTTGGCTGTCGGTAT
>NZ_CDROCK010000162.1:0-289 GCF_977020205.1 Pseudomonas sp. AIG
CCCTCTCCCGGAGGGAGAGGGGGCCGATCTGTGGGCTTTTCAAAACCTGAGTTCACCGCGGTATCGCACGTCGGCGTAGCTCTGCCAAACACCTCAATCAGTCCCCTCTCCCTCCGGGAGAGGGCTAGGGTGAGGGGCTCTTGATCTGGCTTTTGATCTTGCTTTGGCTTCGGCTTTTGATTTTTTGCCCCATCGGCAGGCCGAGCGTAGGTGTCCATCCGGGGGCAGGCGCGTAGCGCCGTGCGGCGCAGCCGCATACATCGAGAGGAGGTGCAGCGAAGCAAACCGT
>NZ_CDROCK010000163.1:0-284 GCF_977020205.1 Pseudomonas sp. AIG
GGCCTGTCACGCCGGGGGTCGCGGGTTCGAGTCCCGTCCGCTGCGCCATATTCGGTAACCTGGACCACTGAACGCCAGGTCACCACGGAAAAACCCGCCAAGGCGGGTTTTTTTCTGCTCCAAGGTTGTACCCGCGGGATGTGTCGTTTACCGGTTTTCGGATTTATTTGAAAAAAACTTCAATTAAATCAACACTTTACGAAAACTTGTGGCATAATGCGTCCCGTAACGAAGCGAAGGGTGATTAGCTCAGCTGGGAGAGCGTCTGCCTTACAAGCAGAATG
>NZ_CDROCK010000164.1:0-284 GCF_977020205.1 Pseudomonas sp. AIG
CGGCTCCCGCAACCAAACATCAAAAAAGGCTACTCGAAAGAGTGGCCTTTTTTGTGCGCGCCTGTTTTGTCGATTGCCTCTTCTTATAGAGAAGCGATCGCCAAACAGGAATTCGTTGCATTTCCGAAACTTAACGCCCCCCCTGCGACCGTTTGACGCGATTGCACACTTATTTGACCCTTTACGGGATTAGCGGTTGACACCTCGCCGTTCGCCTGTAGAATGCCGCCACACAGACGCGGGATGGAGCAGTCTGGTAGCTCGTCGGGCTCATAACCCGAAGG
>NZ_CDROCK010000165.1:0-270 GCF_977020205.1 Pseudomonas sp. AIG
TGATCGCCGGTCTAGGGGGGGGCGGAATCAGGGCCGGGCAAAAGTGTGCGGCCGGCGATTTGGATGAACGGGGGCAGGAGACCCGCCGTGACGAGATCGGCCAGTTGATGCTGGCGATGCAGCAGATGGGAGCGGGGCTCAGCACGATCGTCAGCGGGTTGCAGGCGGGGATCGAGCAACTGGCCAGTTCGGCGCAATCGTTGTCGGCGGGGACTGGAAAAAACAAACCTTAGGGCCGCAGCCCGAAGGGGGAAAACGGGCAGGGCGCCA
>NZ_CDROCK010000166.1:0-269 GCF_977020205.1 Pseudomonas sp. AIG
ACAGTGGCCGCTACCAACTGGAGCGGGTGGAGTTTGCTGACGGTACGCTCTGGACCAGTGCCCAGCTCATTGCGCCTTTGCTTCAGCAGACCGGCACGGAAGGGAACGATGTGCTTACTGGCGTGAGCACCGCTTACAACCAGACGTTGCGCGGCAATGGCGGCAACGACACGCTGACCGCAGGCAGTGGTAATGATGTGCTGGAAGGTGGTACCGGCAATGACACATTGAGCGGCGGACAGGGCAGCGACCGCTATGTGTTCAATCTG
>NZ_CDROCK010000167.1:0-269 GCF_977020205.1 Pseudomonas sp. AIG
GGCGGACAGGGCAGCGACCGCTATGTGTTCAATCTGGGCGACGGCAAGGATGTCATCAGCGATGACAATTACTTCAATGCGGGCACGGATGTGCTCAGTTTCGGCGCTGGTATTTCGGCTGCCGACATGTCAGTCAGCCGCTCTGGAAACAGCTTGATATTGAGTCATGCCAATGGCCAGGACAGTGTGACGATCAGCAATTGGTTCGCCGAGAACAGTGGCCGCTACCAACTGGAGCGGGTGGAGTTTGCTGACGGTACGCTCTGGAC
>NZ_CDROCK010000168.1:0-264 GCF_977020205.1 Pseudomonas sp. AIG
TTGAAATCTTTGACGGCACGGTCTCCAAAGGTCAGGCAACGGCACATGCCACAACTGGTGTCTGGACGCTGCTCGTCAGCGCCCTGGCTGTGGCAGCGCACAGCTTTACCGTCAAGGCTTTGTACGGCTCCGGCGCCGTGTCGGCAGCCAGAACACTGACCGTGAAGCAAATTATTGTCGAAGACTTTGAAACGACTCCATTAATAAGGTTGACCAACGTCGGACAAACCGTAGAAACCGGAAAGTTCACCCTCATAGCACGTC
>NZ_CDROCK010000169.1:0-260 GCF_977020205.1 Pseudomonas sp. AIG
CACTGACCAGCTCCACCTCAAAGACAAAAGGCTGGCTGATGGCTTCCCGGCCGGTGAGGGTAAACACCTGGAAATCGGCGGAAAGACCTTCGATGGTCAGGGCAAAGTGGGTTTCATTGGCCGGCGCGAACATCCCTTGTTCCTCGTGCTGTCACAAAATCTGGAATTGCGTAAACAACATCGACCAGCAGAGCTGGCCGATGCGTGTAACGATCAGCCGTAATTAAACGACTGGAGCACGCCAGTCATCGGAACCCGAA
>NZ_CDROCK010000170.1:0-259 GCF_977020205.1 Pseudomonas sp. AIG
CGCTGCGCGCACTCTTGCTGATGTTGTGCAATGGCTTCGGCACAGGTCGCGCCTGCGCCTGTGCGCGCTCGCGGTCGAGCACCGCGTCGCCGCTGCGCTGAGTGTTGGCCAGCGGCCGCCCGAGTTCACTGTCGACCAGCAACGGCGGCTGATTCTGCGGCGTGGTGGTGTTGCTGCACGCGCTCAACGCCATCAGCAACATCGGCAACATCGGCAACGCCAGACGTGCCGGTTTGGATCCTGACCCCTTCATGAAGCT
>NZ_CDROCK010000171.1:0-257 GCF_977020205.1 Pseudomonas sp. AIG
TCAAGAGCCCCTCACCCTAGCCCTCTCCCGGAGGGAGAGGGGACTGATCGAGGTGTTTGGGAACGCTACACCGACGTGCGCTACCACAGTGAACTCAGGCTTTGAAAAGCACACAAATCGGCTCCCTCTCCCTCGAGAGAGGGGACTGATCGAGGTGTTTGGGAACGCTACACCGGCGTGCGCTATCACGGTGAACTCAAGCTTTGAAAAGCCCACAAATCGGCCCCCTCTCCCTCGGGAGAGGGCTGGGGTGAGGG
>NZ_CDROCK010000172.1:0-252 GCF_977020205.1 Pseudomonas sp. AIG
TGACTGGCATTTTTATTTTTGATCGGATACTTGGGTGATTTCAGCCGAATCGCCCTAGGATAAACGCGCTCCTCACGTCGATGCGGCAGAACGTAGTGCGGGGCTGAAGCATGAAGCTCGGCCAAATACTTGGGGATGTTCCCGGAACGGTCGGCCGAGACGCTGTTGATAAACCCAAGAATCGCCCAGGTACACGCAGTAAAGCTCATTTCGCACGGGTAAATGCCAGGACAGTGGCGACTCATTTCCACC
>NZ_CDROCK010000173.1:0-247 GCF_977020205.1 Pseudomonas sp. AIG
CCCTCTCCCGGAGGGAGAGGGGGCCGATCTGTGGGCTTTTCAAAACCTGAGTTCAACGCGGAGTCGCACGTCGGCGTATCTCTTCCAGTCCACGCGGTGAGTCCCCTCTCCCTCCGGGAGAGGGCTAGGGTGAGGGGCTCTTGATCTGGCTTGTGATCTTGCTTTGGCTTCGGCTTTTGATTTTTTGCCCCATCGGCAGGCCGAGCGGAGGTGTTCATCCGGGGGGTAGGCGCGCAGCGCCGTGCGG
>NZ_CDROCK010000174.1:0-243 GCF_977020205.1 Pseudomonas sp. AIG
GCAACTTCGAGAGTCTGGTACCGAGCACCGTGCCGGCCGTGACCAATGTCACCGATACCATCGACACCTCGACCGTGAAACTGACGGCCGATACCTCCGTGGCGGAAGGCGGCTCCGTCACTTACACCGCCACTGTCGGCGCTCCAGTGACCGGCTCGCCTGTCGTGGTGACCTTGGCCAACGGTCAAAACATCACCATCGAAGTCGGCAAAACCACCGGCACCGTGACCACCACCGCACCGA
>NZ_CDROCK010000175.1:0-242 GCF_977020205.1 Pseudomonas sp. AIG
TGGCTTCGACCAGATGCTGATAGGCGTCGTAGCGGTAACTGACCAGCGCCTGTTCGGTGCTCCAGACACCCTCGCGAAACACCTGATAATCCACGCCGAGCAACTGCGCCCGGTCATACCGCAACAACAACGAACGCCCGGCCCCGTTATCCAGTCGCTGCACCCGGTCAGACCGATCGCGCTGCAGCGTCAGACGATTGCCATAGGCATCGCTGATCGCCGTCAGCCGTCCTGCGCGAAAG
>NZ_CDROCK010000176.1:0-238 GCF_977020205.1 Pseudomonas sp. AIG
AGCCCCTCACCCTAACCCTCTCCCGGAGGGAGAGGGGACTGACCGAGGTGTTTGGGGAAGCTACGCCGACGTGCGATACCGCGTTGAACTCAGATTCTGAGAGGCCCACCATCGGCTCCCTCTCCCTCGGGAGAGGGCTGGGGTGAGGGGCAGCAACAACGCAAATCAAAAGCCGAACACCCGCGCTCTTCACCACTCAATAGGCCGAGTGTCAGCTCGCCTGCTCTTGATCTTGATC
>NZ_CDROCK010000177.1:0-235 GCF_977020205.1 Pseudomonas sp. AIG
TCCCACGGGGTGGCGAGGAAGCTGTTGCGGTAGCCCTGGTGGAAATCGCTTTTGTGGTCGGTGACGTCGCTGGTGACGTTTTCGCCGAGGACTTGCGGTTGTTTGCCTTCGTGGAAGACTTCCAGCAGCAGCCACAGGTCGTTCCATTCGGCGCGCGGGTGTTCGGCCAACGTGAGGAAGTGGCCGCTGGTGAGGGTCGGCTCGTCACCTTTGCCTTCGGCGAGTTTGTAGTCGC
>NZ_CDROCK010000178.1:0-235 GCF_977020205.1 Pseudomonas sp. AIG
TCCCACGGGGTGGCGAGGAAGCTGTTGCGGTAGCCCTGGTGGAAATCGCTTTTGTTGTCGGTGACGTCGCTGGTGACGTTTTCGCCGAGCACTTGCGGCTGTTTGCCTTCGTGGAAGACTTCCAGCAGCAGCCACAGGTCGTTCCACTCGGCGCGCGGGTGTTCGGCCAGCGTCAGGAAATGGCCGCTGGTGAGGGTCGGCTCGTCACCTTTGCCTTCGGCGAGTTTGTAGTCGC
>NZ_CDROCK010000179.1:0-228 GCF_977020205.1 Pseudomonas sp. AIG
GCACCACCTGCGCCACACCGCCAACATCGACCACACTGAAACCCTGCATGCGCAACGCCGCCAGCAACATGTCGTAAGCCTGCCGCGCCGGCACCTGACCCTCCGAGACCAGCGTCAACGTGCCCTTCACCCGAGGGTCGACCAAAAACTGCTGGCCGGTCGAACGCGACAGAGCCCGCACCACCGCTTGAATATCGGCGTCGACAAAATTCAGCGTCACCGGTTGAT
>NZ_CDROCK010000180.1:0-227 GCF_977020205.1 Pseudomonas sp. AIG
ATCGGCTCGCTGTATCAGTACTTCCCCAACAAAGCGGCGATCCTGTTCCGCTTGCAGAGCGATGAGTGGCTGCACACCACGCAGATGTTGCAGCGGATTCTGCAAGACTTTGAGCAGCCGCCACTCACTCGCCTGCGCACCCTAGTGCAGGCATTCATTCGTTCAGAGTGCGACGAAGCGCAGATGCGCGGCGCACTGAACGACGCCGCCCCGCTCTACCGCAACGC
>NZ_CDROCK010000181.1:0-225 GCF_977020205.1 Pseudomonas sp. AIG
TGACCCGTTACAGCCTCAGCCTGGTGCCACAACTGGCCTACCTGCGGCACAACCACGATCAGCAGATTTTCCAGCAACTGACCGTACCGAAGATCATCGCTCAGGTGCTGGAAGATCGCGGCATCCTCGCCGACGCCTATAGCTTCCAGCTCGGCGCCGAATACCCGCAGCGCGACTACTGCGTGCAGTACGACGAATCCGACCTGCATTTCATCCAGCGCCTGT
>NZ_CDROCK010000182.1:0-217 GCF_977020205.1 Pseudomonas sp. AIG
GGTGTCCATCCGGGGGCATCGCCTACGGTTTGCTTCGCTGCACCTCCTCTCGATGAATGCGGCTGCGCCGCACGGCGCTGCGCGCCTACCCCCGGATGAACACCTTCGCTCGGCCTGCCGATGGGGCAAAAGATCAAAAGCCGAAGCAAAAGCCAAAGCAAGATCAAGAGCCCCTCACCCTAGCCCTCTCCCGGAGGGAGAGGGGACTGATCGAGGT
>NZ_CDROCK010000183.1:0-216 GCF_977020205.1 Pseudomonas sp. AIG
CGAGCAACGTCCAGACACCGGTTGTGGCATGTGCCGTTGCCTGACCTTTGGAGACTGCGCCGTCAAAGATTTCGACCTTCTGGCCTTTGGCCGCGACGCCGCTCAGGGTTACGGCCGTTTCCACTGTGTTCCCGCCTTGAGGGATTTCGACACCGCTGGGTGAGCCTTTGACCGATGTCAAAGTGGGAGCGGTGGCGGCTGTGACGGTCAGTGTTC
>NZ_CDROCK010000184.1:0-216 GCF_977020205.1 Pseudomonas sp. AIG
TGAGCTTGCTCGCGAAGGCGGCCTGGCAGCCGACCTGTTTCTGACAGGCTGCACATGGTCCAAATGTGGGAGCGAGGCTGCTCCCGATGGCGACCTGGCAGCCGACCTGTTGCTGACAGGCTGCACACGGTCCAAATGTGGGAGTGAGCTTGCTCGCGAAGGCGGCCTGGCAGCCGACCTGTTTCTGACAGGCTGCACACGGTCCAAATGTGGGAG
>NZ_CDROCK010000185.1:0-214 GCF_977020205.1 Pseudomonas sp. AIG
CTGAACGAAGAATAACTACGAATGGTACGAAACGTTTACCATTGAAGAATGATAAAGCTTCTGGCAATTTACGGAAGTTATAGTATTTGTTGTAAGCAGTAGCTCCGATGAAACCAGAGATGATACCTACAAATACAACCCATGTTAAGGGCTAGAGCTTCCAAAACACTGATGAAGTAGTCAGACACCTTGATTGATTTGACCAAGAAGTGTG
>NZ_CDROCK010000186.1:0-208 GCF_977020205.1 Pseudomonas sp. AIG
CCCCTGTTACCGCCGTGAAAGGGCGGTGTCCTAGGCCACTAGACGAAGGGGACACGCTACCCGGAACACATGGTGTGTGTTTCGGTGTCCAGATCCTTGTCCGAAGACTTGGTTCTGGTTTCACTCAGCACCGCCCGAAAGCACTGCTGTTTAAAATTGGAGCGGGAAACGAGACTCGAACTCGCGACCCCGACCTTGGCAAGGTCGT
>NZ_CDROCK010000187.1:0-207 GCF_977020205.1 Pseudomonas sp. AIG
CCCGGATGGACACCGTAGCGAGGGAACACTGAGCCTCAGCGAAGTGCCGTACGCCAGGGGCAAAGCCTTTTGGTTCCTTTTTGGCGTTTGAAAAAGGGACTCGCTGTAAGAGCGAAACCGCCAGCAGCAACACCCGCAGCAACGGATATGCCCCCAATCCCAATCCCAATCCCAATCCCAATCCCAATCCCAATCCCAATCCCAATC
>NZ_CDROCK010000188.1:0-205 GCF_977020205.1 Pseudomonas sp. AIG
CTCCTGACATCCTGCTCCCAAAGCAGGCGCGCTACCGGACTGCGCTATACCCCGGTAAAAAAAAGGCGACCTTTCAAAGATCGCCTTCTTCGATCAGCGCTTTTGGCCTCTGATCTTAAGATTCGATCCCAGCGTTAACTGGTTTCAAAAATGGTGGGTCGTGTGGGATTCGAACCTACGACCAATTGGTTAAAAGCCAACTGCT
>NZ_CDROCK010000189.1:0-200 GCF_977020205.1 Pseudomonas sp. AIG
AAACGGTCGCTGCGCTCCCACCCCCGGATCAACCCCTCCACTCAGCCTGCCGACGGGCTCCAAGATCAAAAGCAGGCGAGCTGACACTCGGCCTATTGAGTGGGGAGGAGCACGGCGCGCTTGGTTTTGGTTTTGTAGTGTTCTCGCCCCTCACCCCAGCCCTCTCCCGAGGGAGAGGGGGCCGATTTGTGGGCTTTTCA